>CALBSU010000819.1 GCA_937967285.1 uncultured Acidobacteriota bacterium | reverse complement strand
CGGCCCGCGGCCTCGCTTCACCCGGGGCTACAATCTGTCGGCCGCTTCGCGGGCTTGAACTCCCAATGGGGGCTGAGCAGTTACGATTCTTTTTACTTTCTACTTTCTACTTTCTACTTTCTACTTATTTCCGGGAGGGGAAATGGCAAAAAAAGAGAAGAAGTCGGGGAAGTCGGGCGGTAACGGCCTGATCGATCGTCTGAATGAGGCGCTTTCGCTCGAATATGCCGCCTGCATCCAGTATCTGCAGCAGCAGTCGCTGGTCAAGGGGCAGGACAGGCATGATTTCGCGCCGTTCTTCGCTGCATCGAGCAGCGAGGCGCATCTTCATGCGCAGAATCTGGGCAACAAGATCGTTTCGCTCGGCGGCGTGCCGACGGTCGAGCCGGCTCGCGTCCGGGCGGCGACGGAGCTCCGCCAGATGCTGCTCAACGATCTCGAGATCGAGAAGATGGCCCTCGATGCGTACATCCGCTGCTGGGAAGCGGCCGGAGACAACCTCACGCTGCGGTTCTGGCTCGAGGACATCATCCGTCAGGAGCAGCTTCACGTCGAGGAGCTCGAGAAGCTGACCGACGGACGCAGGTAGCCCGGGTTGCGCCGACTCACGGCTCCGGGGATAATCATCGACTGTCGGGAAAACCAGGGAATTTGAAGGAGGAATCATGGCTGAGATCATCAAATGCGAGAGATGCGGCCAGAAACTGCCGGGATTGCCGAAGCCGCCTTTCGGCAGCGCGCTCGGGAAACGGATCCACGAGAAGATCTGCGAATCCTGCTGGAAGGCATGGCTGGCGACTCAGAACCAGTTGATAAACCATTACGGGCTGAGCACCATCAACCCGGAGCACCAGCAGTTTCTGATCCAGAACATGGAAGCTTTCCTCTTCGGCGAAGGCATTCAGACGCAGATTGACACTTCTCTCGAGGGGACCATCAGCCACTGAGGCCGAATGGACGAATTATTGACAACTTCGGAAGCCCGTAATATCTTTGGATTTCCGGCCCCGGCGAGACCCGGAAAGAGGCTCGGAAGTTCACGTGCGGATTTGTAAATATCGGATTTGAAAGATGATGAGGAGAGACAGGTATCCTGGAATAACGCCCGAAGATGACGCCGATATTCGCGTGGTCGATGACCTCGCCTACTATCGGCGGGGCGATGACGGCGGCGGGCTGTGGAGCGAAATGCGTTCGCTGCTGCGCGATATCATCTTTGCCGGAGTGATTGCGATTCTGATCGTGGTCTTCGTCATCCAGCCCGTTCGAGTCGAAGGGCAGAGCATGATGCCGAGGCTGCACGATCAGGACAGGATCTTCGTCAACAAATTCATCTACCCTTTGCGGGAATGGCTGGGCGACAGGGAACCGATCAAGCGTGGCGACATCGTCGTGCTGCTCTTTCCGAACGATCCGTCGAAGTCATACATCAAGCGAGTGGTCGGTCTGCCCGGCGAGCGGGTCGAGATCGAAGACGGCAAGCTGATCATCGACGGAAAAGTGGTGGACGAACCCTATCTGGACAGCGAATATCTCTCCCACGATTCGACGCCGACGCCGGTGGATGTCAAGTCCCATCACTACTTCGTGATGGGAGACAACCGGAACAACAGCAGCGACAGTCGGAGCTGGGGGCTGGTCCCCGAAAAGTACATCTACGGTCAGGCGATCTTCAGATATTATCCGTTCATGCCTTTTGAGCGTGTCGGCAAGATCGACTGATGCCGCATAACTGGATGCGGTCGACAGGATAACCGTCAGAAAGAAGCGCGGTGGCTGAGGCTGTCCGCGCTTTTCCATATATCGGTCGTCGAAGGCGAGGACCTGAATCAGCAAGATGTCAAATATTCGATTACTTATCGCCCTGATCTGGCAGCCGCTGACAGCGCTGAGGCAGTTGCGTGACCGCGCGCCGGTGGCCTTCACGGTCGGATCGGCATGGGTGATGACGACGATCTACATTCTCTTCCTGATACCGCTCATCGACTTCGTCCAGAGGGGGGCGGCGCGACCGGCGGCAGGTCTGGTGGCGGGACTTCTGCCGCTGCTGACCGGGGGGCTGCTGCGCGCCGCGATGACCGGGCTGATGGTCGTGCTCTTCGTCTCGGTGATCTATGTTCCGTTCGTCATTCTGCTCGGCAATGTCTTCGAGCGGAGGGCCGGATTCAGTGTGGTCATCCGCGAGGAGTTCGCGTCGGTGCTGAGCTGCACTCAGGCGTCGCTGGCCGTCTCGATTCTGATCACGATCCTTCCGGCGGCGATCATCAGCTGGCAGAGCGCCTGGCTTTCGAGCAGTTCAGTGATCGGTTATTTCATCCTGCTGCTGGTCATTCCGCTTCCGATCTTCGCCGCGCTGATGACGCTGACGGTCGGGACGGTCTTCCGCGCCGGCTGGCTGGCGGCCATCGGGACGACGCTCATCTCGCTTCTCTCGCTCTTCGTCATGCCGGTCTTCATGCAGGCCGCGACCTTCTTCTGCGCCTCGCCTTTTCTGCTCCTGCTGCTGCTCTTTCTGCTCCGCGACAAGATCGACGATTTCATGCGGAACTCGCGGGCGCGCCAGTCCTTCAAGCAGAACCTTGAAGCGGCGACGCTCAATCCGGCCGACGCCTCGGCGCACTACAATCTCGGGCTGCTCTACCAGAAACGCGGAGACCTCGATGCCGCCGACGCGTCGTTCAGGCGGGCGATCGAGATCGACGATCAGGAGACCGACGCCCATTACCAGCTCGGCCGGATACTTCGCGAAAGAGGCGATCATGCCGGTGCGATCGGGCACTTCGAGAAAGTCGTCCAGCAGAGCCCGACTCACAGCCACTACGAGATCTGGAGAGAGACCGGACTGGTCTACTACTCCGCCGGGCAGTATCAGGATGCCCTCAACATGTTCGATCGCTTCCTGGCCGAGCGTGCGTCCGATGCCCAGGGCCATTACTGGCGCGGGATGACGCTCAACCAGCTCGGCCGCTCGCGGGAGGCCCTGGCTGAGATGCAGGAATGCATCGAATCGGTCAAGAGCGCCCCGGCCTACAAATACAGGACCGACAGGCAATGGCTTCACCTGGCGCAGAACTTTCTGCGCGAAAGGTCGTGACACGTGAAAGATCGGATTGTTGCCGGGGCTCGTTTATGGTAATCATTCCATTTAACTCGCCGCCGGCACCGGCGGAATTCCCTGACATGGAGTAAGAATGAGCAGAGACGCTGTTCTGGCATTGGAAGACGGACGCATCTTCAGAGGGCGGGCCTGGGGCGCCGACGGAGAACGGTCCGGAGAGATCGTCTTCAACACCTCGATGATGGGGTATCAGGAGATTCTCACCGATCCGTCCTATGCGGGCCAGATCGTGACCATGACGTATCCGCTGATCGGCAACTACGGCGTCAACAGCGAGGATATCGAGTCGCGCCGGCCGTTCGTCGAGGGATTTGTGGTTCGCGAGATGTCGGAGATAGTCTCGAACTGGCGCGCCGATCTCTCGCTGGACGAATACCTGGATCGGAACGGCATCGTCGGAATATCCGAGATCGACACGCGGGCGCTGGTTCGCCACATTCGTGAAAAAGGCGCCATGCGGGCTATCGTCTCGTCGATCGACAGCGATGAAGCGAGCCTGGTCGAGAAGGCGCGCCGGGCGCCCGAGATGCTCGGGCGCAATCTGGTCGATGTCGTCACCTGCAGCGCGCCTTACGACTGGGCCGATGTCGACGACCCTCAGTCGACCATGGAACCGATCCCCGCGTCCTCGATCGAGGGGCAGGGGCTGCTGCCCGGCGAGGAACCGTTCCGCGTTGTGGCATATGATTTCGGGATCAAATATTACATTCTGCGGTACCTCGCCGCGCTCGGCTGCAGGGTGACCGTGGTGCCGGCCTCAACGCCCGCCGCCGAGGCCCTGAAATACTCCCCGGACGGAATCTTTCTCTCGAACGGACCCGGCGATCCAGCCGCGCTCGAGCCGATCATCGCCGAGATCAAACGACTGTTGACGGCCGCGCCGGTCTTCGGCATCTGTCTCGGTCACCAGCTTTTGGGGCACGCCTTCGGCGGAAGAACCTACAAGCTCAAGTTCGGCCATCGCGGCGGAAATCAGCCCGTCAAGAACCTGCTCTCCGAGCGGATCGAGATCACTTCCCACAATCACGGCTTCGCGGTCGATCCCGAGAGCCTCGATTCGAAGGAGGTCGAGATCACTCACGTCAACCTGAATGACGGATGCCTCGAAGGTTTCCGCCACCGCAAACTGCCTGTCTTTTCGGTCCAGTATCACCCCGAAGCGGGCCCCGGACCGCACGACGCTTCATACCTCTTCCAGCAGTTCATCCAGTCGATGCGGGATAACAGGGCGCGCCTCAAGTCGAACACTCAGGTGAACGGTTGATCGTGCAAGGGGTAGTTGCTGAAAATTAGTTTCCAGTTTCCAGTGTGTATCCGGAAGTGCGTGCCTGTTTGTATGATTAATGACCGTTTAAACCGCGTACTTTCAAATTAAGACTGGAAACTGGCAACTGGAAACTGGAAACTAATTCTGGAAACTTCTTCCGGCCCCTCCCGAAATTACCCTTCCTGAACGGCATTTATACAAGCCGGAATCCTAGCATACAAAAATGTATCAGCGCCTCAGGTGAAAAGCTCCTAATTGTTTCAGATTAAGGTAATTAAGGCTCTCCGGTTTGCGTTAGGGCGGATCACGGCGATAAAATCACCTGTATTAATTTTGTTCAAATCCCGAAAGCCAGAAGAAGTGATATCCGCTTTGATTTCCATAGCAGCAAGGAGAGATCACATGAGAGACAATATAAAGATACTGGTAATGGCAGGAATTATAATCCTGTTCGGATCGGTCAGCGCATACGCGCAGGCATCAGGGTCGACGGCGGAAGTGCGGGGCGTGGTGTCGGACAGCGCCGGCGCGGTGATCCCCGGAGCGACGGTCACGATCACTGACCTGTCGAAGGGGACCAGCAGAGCGACCACCACCGACAGCGTGGGAGCCTATGTATTTCTGGGTCTGTTGCCGAGCAATTACGAGATCAAGGTTGAGGCGCGAGGTTTTACGGGCAACTCGACAAGGATCGAACTGACGGTGGGACAGCAGGCCAACATTCCGATCAAACTGGCTGCGGGCGGCGTCGAGGTGCAGGTCGACGTTGTTGCGGGCGCCGAGGTGGTCGAGGTTCAGCGGTCCGAGCAGTCTTCGGTCATCGACACCAAGCAGATCACGAACCTGCCGATCAACCGGCGCAATTTTCTCGATTATGCGCTGCTGACTCCGGGAGTCGTGGATGCCGACAATATCGCGGACGCATCGGATTTCCGCGTCGCGCAGACGCCGCAGTCCGGGCTCTCCTTCGGTGGCAACAACGGGCGCGGAAACATGGTCCAGGTCGACGGCGCTGAGACGCTCAATGCCTCGGGCGGCGTGCAGGCGACGATCAGCCAGGAGGGCGTTCAGGAGTTTCAGGTCGTCCGCAACAGTTTCAGCGCCGAGTTCGGCGGAGCGGCCGGCGGAGTGGTCAACATCGTCTCGAAGTCGGGCTCGAACGATATCCACGGCAGCGTCTTCGGACTTTTCCGCGACAAAGCCTTCGATGCGCGAAACGCCTTCGATTTCAATCCGGACGGGCAGTCTCCTTTCAATCGCCAGCAGTACGGCGGATCGATCGGCGGTCCGATCGTGAAGGACAAGACCTTCTTCTTCGCGGTCGTCGAGCGCCTGAGTCAGGAGCGGTCGATCTTCGTCAACCTGCTCAACGATCCGAACGTCTTCCAGCCGACGGCTTCGCAGAAGGCGCTGCTCGACTATTTCAGCGGGATTCCGTCGTTCGCGCCTCTGGCGGGAGCGGTCCGCGGAGCGCTGACGACGACGGCGCAGGCCTACCCGAGGACGGTCCAGCTCTTCTCGACCTCGAGCGGCCAGTTTCCTTTCGACGAGACGCAGACTCAGTTCACGACGCGTCTCGACCATAACTTCAGCGATCGGAGCACCGGGTATCTCCGTTTCAATGTCACCGACGGCGTCTTCGAGAACCAGGCGGCGGGCGCGTTGACGGCCGTCTCGCGCGGACGAACCTCCGATTTCTTCAACGGCGGAATCGTCGCTTCGCACAACTATCAGTTCAGTCCGACTTCGCTCAACGAGCTGAAACTTCAGTACAGCTATACGCGCAACGGATTCTTCCCGAACGATCCGAACGGGCCCGAGATCAATATCGAGGGTTTCGGGAACTTCGGTCGCGACATCTTCCTGCCCTCGCAGACGTTCGAGCGGCATTATGACATCTACGACAACTTCACTAAGATCCTCGGCTCGCACACCTTCAAGTTCGGGGCGTCGCTCTTCTTCCACGATATCACGACCAACAGCGAGACGTTCTTCGGCGGGCGGTTCAATTTCGGCGCGGCGATTCCGCTCTCGAATGTGATCGCGCTCAACCCCGCGCTCGGGCCGACGGTCCTGCAGCAGCTCACGCAGTTCCTGCAGGCCAACAATCCGGGGCTGCTGCCCAACCTGAACGCGCCGATCAACGCGCTGCAGTCGTTCAATTTCGGTCTTCCGATCGTCTACCAGCAGGGCTTCGGAGATGCGGCGGCCGATTCCTGGACCAATCGCTACGGGTTCTATGCCCAGGATGCGTGGAAGGTCAGTTCCAATTTCACTCTCAACTACGGTCTTCGATACTCGATCCACGATGAGCCGTTCTTTGTGCCGACATCCTACAAGGACTGGCAGCCGCGGGCGAGCTTCTCATGGGATCCGTGGGGTGACGGGAAGACGGCCATTCGCGGAGGCGCCGGAATCTTTGTCGGGTTCCTCAACAACGCGGTGGCGAACGTGACCAGCGAGCTGGGCGGATTCGCCGATCCGACTACCATCTTCATCGTGCTGGCGACTCCGACGACCAACGGTTTCGGACTGCCGCGATCGTTCGATGTCTGGAACGGACTGGCGACCGCGACCAATTTCTTCTCGCGTCCGATCCAGCTCAGCGATCTGGCCAATATTCTGCCGCCGGCGAGCACCGTGCCGCCGGGAGTCCCGGCGCGGCCGATCACTCCCGGACCTGGAGTTCCGCTCGAGGTTCGTTTCCGCCTCGGACCTGGATACCGCAATCCGACCAACTATCAGGCCAGCTTCGGGATCCAGCGCGATCTCGGCGGCGGGTTCTCGCTCGATGCCGGTTACCTCTATGTTCGCGGACTGCACATCACCCGCAACCGCGACATCAACCAGATCAAGGTTTCGGGGCCGGTCAGCGCTCTCAACCCCGGCGGGATGCCCTCATTCGTCAGGTTCGGCGCCAACAGCGATTTCAGGAATCCGCTGATCCTGCAGGACAACGTCTATGAGACGACGGCGAATTCCTTCTATCACGCGATGACGTTGCAGGTGCAGAAGCGTTTCGCCAACAATTTCAGTCTCAATGCGCACTACACCTTCTCGAAGGCGATCGACGAAGTGACCGATTTCAACAGCGACTTTTCGGCGCAGAATCCGCTCGATCTGCGTTCCGACCGGTCGCTTTCGGCCTTTGACCAGCGGCATCGGTTCGTAGCCAGCGCGGTGGTTCAGAGCCCGTTCGAGAACGCGCTGATCCGCGACTGGTCGATCGCTCCGATCTTCGTCGCTCAGAGCGGCCGGCCGTTCAACCTCCTGCTCGGATTCGACTCAAACGCCGACGGTCGCTCGCAGACCGACCGTCCGGGACAGGCGGGAAGGAACACGGGTCGCGGCGAGGCCTTCTACAGCTTCGATATGCGACTCGCGCGCCGCTTCTTCGTCAAGGAGAGCCGGTTCCTCGAGTTCACATTCGAGGCCTTCAACCTCTTCAACCGGACCAACTTCCTCGGCATCAACAACGTCGTCGGGACGACCTTCATCGGCGTCTCCGATTACAATGCCAGAGGGCGCAGTGACCGGCGTCCGACCGAACCGCTCGGATTCATTTCATCGGCCGATCCCCGGCAGATGCAGTTCGGCCTCCGGTTCAACTGGTAATCGCGGCAACACTGTCGGCAGGAGAGAGGCGCGCCCGATCAGGCGCGCCTCTCCTTTTTTCCGGCTTCGGTCGGGAGTCGTGAATGAAATAATCAGCTTATGAGATAATTCCGCAATCTGATCGACCGATATTTTCGATTGCGAATTCAGATCGCGTTAAAGTCTTTAGTACAGCGTTAACCAGGTTTCTCGGGATTATTGACGCCAAGAAACCAAGAAAGCCAAGAGTAGAAGATCAAGGGAAAGTTGCAACAGAGGAAAATGGAGCAATGATGTCCAAAAAAACATCTTGGCTGTCTTGGTTTCTTGGCGTCAAAAAATCCTGAGATAATTTGTTAACAGAGTTTCAGGTTTGAGAGGTTAATTTTGCCGGCACTGTCGACGAAAGAGAGGGAGGAGCTGCTGTCGGACCGTGGAGGCGGTCCGGGAGGCTTCATCGATGACTGGGGCGACGGCGGCGGCGGAGAAGGTAAGCCGGAGCCGGAACGGACGCCCCCGCCCGACGGCTATATGATCGGCATCTGGCTGACGATCGTCAGCGTGGCCGCGCTGTTTTTGACGCTCACCACACTCTACGTCTATCTTCGCGCGGGCCGGCATCCGATCGTCACGCCGCCGATCCTGTGGGTCAGCACGGGATTCATTCTGGCGAGCAGCGTGACGTTCGAGGTAGCGCGGCGGGCTCTCAAGCGGAGGCAGGAGAAGTCATTTCAGGTCTGGATCGTTACGACGCTGGTTCTGGGGCTCTGCTTCCTGATCTCGCAATCGATGGTCTGGCGGGAACTGATTGCCGGCGGTTTTTACATGACAGGCAATTTTCGCAGCAGCCTGGCTTACACGTTCACCGGACTACATGCCCTGCACCTGCTGGGCGGTCTGTTCGGATTATCGGTCGTCACTTTTCGCCCGAGCAGCAAGTGGACGGCGCTGCGCCGCCGCGTTTCGGTCGATGCGACGGCAATCTACTGGCATTTTCTGGATGTCCTCTGGGTATACCTGCTGTTACTGATCTTCATCTGGAACTGAAATAATAATTAGTTTATGTCGATAACCGATCTGCCCACACTCAACGCTGTTCTCAACAGCATCAGCGCGATCCTGCTGGTTCTGGGATATTCCTTCATCCGGAACGGCAGGCGGGATGCCCATCGCGCGTGCATGATCAGCGCTTTCGTCACCTCGACGCTCTTCCTGATCTCGTATCTCTTCTACCACTATCATCACGGATCAACGCCGTTTCAGGGACGCGGAGCCGTCAGGTACGTCTATTTCACCATCCTGCTGACTCACACGGTGCTTGCGACGGCGATCGTGCCGCTGATCTTCATGACCTTCATTCGCGCGTTCAAGGAGAGATTCGACAAGCATCGCCGGATCGCCCGGTGGACGCTGCCGATGTGGCTCTACGTCTCGGTCACCGGAGTCGTGGTCTACCTCATGCTCTACCATCTCTATCCGGCGCGCTGATCAGTCGTGTCTGACCAGCGGGAGCATGATATCGCGCACCCTGCTGACAAGGTCCTCGATGTTTTCTGAATCGTAGGGGCGGGTATCGATCGGCGGGAGGACATCGAGGTAGATATCGCCCGGAATGCAGGTGCCTGCGCCCTTTCGCATGACCAGGCGGGTATCGTTGACGATGACCGGCGCGACAGGTGTATCGCTCTCGACGGCCATGTAGAAGACGCCTTTTTTGAAATCCTTCAGTTTGCCGTCGACGGTCCGCGTGCCTTCGGGGAAGGCCATCAGGGAATGGCCCCGCCGCAGAGCCTCGGCGCCGAGCCGTGTGCTGTGGATCGCTTTTTCGCGATTGCTGCGATCGATCGGCACTATGTGCGCGAGCGGAAAACCCTGTTTGAAGAGCGGGACCTTCTGCAGCTCCTTCTTGGCGATCGCTCCGACGTCGTGACCGAGCCAGGCGAAAAGCAGCGGCGGATCGAGGGTGCTCTGATGATTGGCGATGAAGAGATAGGCCCGGTCCGGGTCGAGATGCTGCAGGCCGCTGACGTGAACGCGGGCGCCGGCCGACCTGAGATAGACGCGGCACCCGAACTTCGCGTACGGAAAGATGAATCCGTCGACCTTGAAGAGGATACGCAGGATGTGTCCGGTCAGAATGATCGGAAAGCCGATGAAGAGCAGCAGCAGCCCCGCGACCACGAAAGTCCAGTAGTAGCGGATGACGGGGAGGATGCCTCCTCTGGCGCCGGCTGTTGCGATCTTTTCCTCCAATTCCTGCATCTCCGTCAGATGACCGTTCCGTCGGTGATGGTCACGCCCTTCGGAATGATGACGATCCCTTCGCGGATGAAGTAATTGTCGCCGTCGAAGTGATCGATCCCGGCTTCGTTCAGAATCCGTACGTTCGAGCCGATCCGGACGTTCTTGTCGATGATCGCCTTGCGAATATGCGTGTTCTCTCCGATGCCGATCCATGGCAGCCCGTCACGACGGTTATCGGCCAGATCCTGCAGCGTCTGGTAGTAGTCGGCTCCCATCATCAGCGTCTGCTCGATCCGCGAATAGTTCTCGATGCGCGACCTGATGCCGATGATGCTGTTGAAGACCGAGACGCGGTTGAGGATGCATCCGTCGCAGACCAGCGAATCGCTGATCTCGCAGCTGACGAACTTCGATCCGGGCAGGAACCTCGGCCGTGTGAAGATCTGTGCGTCCGCATTGAAGAGATTGAATTTCGGCAGGGTGGACGCCAGATCGAGGTTGGCCTGGTAGAAAGAGCTGATCGTTCCGATGTCCTCCCAGTAGTCGTCGAAGAGAAATGCCTGGACTTTGTACCTGCCGATCGCCGACGGCAGCACCTCACCGCCGAAATCCGTGTACTTCTCCTCCTTGAGCAGTTCGCGGAGCGTCTCATAGTTGAAGATGTAGACGCCCATCGAGGCGATGAACGGCGTCTGCTCGGCCTGCTCGGCGCTGAGGCCGAGTTTGGTCGTATCGACCCGCATGGCTTCGAGCTGATCGGCCGGCGGCTTCTCGCGGAACTCGACGATCTGCCCCTCGTCGTCCGTCTTGAGCAGCCCGAAGCTCGAAGCCCGCTCTTCATCAGTCGGGATGACCGAGACCGTCACGTCGGCGTTGGATTCGCGATGCCGCTCGAGGAACTTCGTGTAGTCCATCTGGTAGAGATGGTCGCCCGAGAGGATGAGTACCTCCTTCGGGTCGAAATCCTTGATGTGCATCATGACCTGACGCACGGCATCGGCCGTCCCCTGAAACCAGTTGCGGTTTTCGGGTGTCTGCTCGGCCGCCAGAATCTCGACGAATCCGTCGGAGAACCTGCTGAAGCGGTATGTCCGCGCAATATGCTGGTTGAGCGAGGCCGAGTTGAACTGAGTCAGAACATAGATGTAATGCAGGCCCGAATTGATGCAGTTCGATACAGGGATGTCGATGAGTCGGTATTTTCCGCCCATCGGAACCGCCGGTTTGGACCTTTCACGCGTCAGCGGGAAGAGACGGGCGCCCTGGCCGCCGCCCAGAATCAGGGTCAATACCTTTTTTCCCATAACTGCTCCTGGATTTATTAATTGCTGTGTAACTTTAATTTCTGAGTTTCTTAACGCAGAGGCGCAGAGAGGGCGGAGATATTTTGAGCATGGTTATGTTCGTTATACGCTCATTGGAGGAGATTCCGGATTTAAATATCATAATTTCAATCTCTGCCCCTCTGCGCCTCTGCGTTAAAAAACTCAGGTTCCACTCTACTAATTAATGCGCATACAAGTGCCGGCGATTCCCGTAATACTGCAATGATCGAAATAATCATCGATCCGGATTTCGTTTGCCATTGTCTTTCTCAGAAAAACGGGAAAAATGTCAAACCTGGCTTGAAACGGAAGAGAAAGCTAAGCTTGACTTTGAGGTCAGGATAAGAGAGGGCATTTGGTTTTTCAAGAGACTGGAGATAAAGCTGAATGATTTCGGTTGCGGCTGAAGTTACAAGGGCGATCGGAGAGAAGCGGGGAGTGGTGGCGCTGGAATCGACCGTCATCGCGCATGGCCTGCCGGCGCCGCACAACCTTGAGACGGCGGCGGGATGCGAGGCGGCCGTCAGTTCGACGGGGGCGATTCCGGCGACGATCGGGCTGATCGACGGGCGGCCGACGGTCGGGCTGAGCCGGGAGCAGATCGGCGAGTTGGCGATTCGCGAGGGAGTAGCCAAGGTCAATCTGGCCAACCTGGCGCAGACCGTGGCGACGGGAGCCTGGGGAGCGACGACGGTTGCGGCGACGCTCCACGTGGCGCATGCCTGCGGGATCAGGGTCTTCTCGACCGGGGGCATCGGCGGAGTCCATCGCGGCGCGGCCGAGACCTTCGATGTCTCCTCTGATCTGACCGCGCTGGCCTCGTATCCGGTCGTGACGGTCTGCGCCGGAGCGAAATCCATCCTCGATCTGCCGGGAACCGTCGAAGCGCTCGAGACGAGAGGCGTTCCGGTGATCGGATACGGGACCTCGGAACTTCCGGCTTTCTACTCCAGGAATTCAGGCATCAGGCTCGACCAGCGCGTCGATTCGCCCGCGGAAGTGGCGGATCTGGCGCTGGCGCACTGGGGTCTCGGGTTTCGGACGGCGGTTCTGGTAGTCGTCCCTGTCCCGGCCGGGGACGAGGTCCCGTACACGGAACTCAGCGCAACGATCGAGGAAGCTCTCGAAGCGGCCGCCGCCCAATCGATCACGGGCAAGGCGGTCACGCCGTTCCTGCTGGCAAGAATCGCCGGCCGGACCGAGGGCAGGTCGTTGAAGGCCAATATCTCGCTGCTCAGAAACAATTCTCTCGTGGCCGGCGAGATTGCCTGCGCGCTGGCCGGAAAGGAAGTCGGTCAATGAATCTGTCCGAAATCGTCGAACTTTTCGATTACACGGAATGGGCCAACCATCTGGCGCTCGATGCGGCCGGGGGGCTCTCCGCGGAGGATCTGAACCGCGATGTCGGCATCAGCCATAAATCGATTCTCGGGACGCTGGCGCATATGGCCGGCGCTGAGCGGATCTGGCTCTCGAGATGGAAGGGGGAATCGCCGGGCGGAATCTGGGGACCGGGCGATTTCGATGACGTCCTGTCGCTGCGCGAAAGATGGAGCGAACTCGAACTCGAGCGGCGCGAGTACATCTCAGGCCTCGATGACGAGGTGATCGCCCGGCCGCTGGCTTATCGGAACATGAAGGGCGAACCGCACACGCTTCCGCTGGTCAGGCAGATGCAGCACGTCGTCAATCATTCGACGCTCCACCGGGGGCAGGTGATCGGAATGATCCGCCAGCTCGGTATCGCTCCGCCCGCAGTCGATCTGATCTTTTATCTGCTCAGATAAGCGGGGGGATTTCGCGGCCATGTGGAGGATCGCGGTCATCGCGATGAATACGTTCAGGGAGTCGGTGCGAAGCCGGATCCGGCCCGGCATGCTGGTCTTCGTGCCGCTGCTGGTGGCGGCTTCGCTGGCGCTCGCCCGCATGGCCGTCGGATCCGAGAGCCGAACGGTGGTCGATCTTGGGCTGTCGTCGTTGAGCCTCTTCGGAACGGTCCTCGCCATCTATCTCGGAATCGGGCTCGTTTCAAATGAGATCGAGCGTCGGACGATCGACGTCGTCCTGTCGAGGCCCGTCCGCCGTTACCAGTTTCTGGCGGGGAAGTATCTCGGGCTGCTGATGGTACTTGCCGCGGTCTGCCTGATCACAACGGCGGCGGTCGATCTGGCGCTGCTCGGCGTTCAGGGAGGCTTCGACCTTCTGCAGTTGCGGATCTGGCCGGCCGCCTGGCTGATCCTGATCGAACTGGCGATCATGACGGCAGTCGCGCTCTTCTTTTCCAGTTTCGCATCGCAGGCCGTCTCGGCGCTGCTCTCGCTGCTGGTCTTTCTGATCGGCAGGTGGGGCGCCGACCTGGAGCTGATGGTCAGGACCGCCGGATCAGTCAGAGCGCTCGGCCGGATCGTCTATCACATCCTGCCGAATCTCTCCTACTTCAATCTGATCGGAAATGTGGCGCGGGGCGGGTCCGTCGCCGGATCGGACCTGCTCTGGCCGACACTCTACGGCGCCGGCTACGTGATAGCGGTTCTGGCGGCGACCGTCTTCATCTTCAATCGAAGGGACTTCAAATGAGAAAGTTCCCGGCCCTCATTCTGATGCTGGTCGCGATCGGGTTGAGCGTCGCGATCCAGTCGGAACTCGATCGGCGGAGGCCGGGGCCGATCGACGCCGACGATCCGATGCTTCCGCGCTCCGGCGAAGAACTCGCACGGTTCAGTTTCGGCTTCAACAGCCTGCTGGCCGATCTCTTCTGGGTCCGGACCGTCATCTATTTCGGCGGCAGGCTGGAAGAGCAGCGAACAGCCGGCGATCGGTTCACGCTGGACAACATGCCGCTGCTTGCGCCGCTGCTGAGAGCGACCACCGAAATCGATCCGCATCACATTGCGGCATACAGGTTCGGCGCGTTCTTCCTCGCATATCGGGACTTCGATCAGGCGGTCGAATTCACGCGCCGCGGGATCGAACGCAATCCGTTCGAGTGGCGGCTCTACCAGGATCTCGGGATGATCTACTGGCGCGCCGGACGCTTCCGCGATGCCTCGCAGGCCTATGCCGTCGGGGCCGAACTGCCGGGAGCGCCTGTCTGGATGAAGGGCATCTCGGCGACCATGGCCGCACGAGGCGGGGACATCGACACGGCGCGAGAGCTCTTCGCCAGGCTGTACGAGGAATCACGGGACGAGAATATTCGCCGGTTCTGTCTCGAACAGCTCGAACGCATCGAGCCTGTTACGAAAAGGGATTAAACGCCAAGCCTCCAAAATGGCCAGGAGATCTCGACGCCAAGACGCCAAGACGGCCAAGGTAGAGAGGAAGATTACAGACAGGGATATCGAACTTACCCTCAGATGGACTGTTTGTGGAAATGAATGTTATCGAGATCGACAGACTGACCAGGGACTTCAGCCGGGGTTTCGCCGGGCGAGACCGGATTCGCGCGCTGGACGGATTATCGCTCGAGGTCGGGCAGGGAGAGGTCTTCGGATTTCTGGGTCCGAACGGGGCGGGGAAGACTACAACATTCAGGATTCTGGTCGGGCTCGTCGCGCCGACATCGGGATCGGCGCGGATTCAAGGCCGCCCGACCGGGGACATCGGGATCCGGTCGGAGGTGGGATATCTGGCCGAACAGCCGCGTTTCTACGATCACCTGACGGCGCGCGAGTTCCTCGTCTGCTGCGGCAGGCTGACCGGCCTGGCGCGCGCCGATGCCACGTCGGGGGCCGGCCGCATGCTCGAAAGGTTCGGTTTGACTGAATCCGCCGATCGGCCGCTCCGCAACCTTTCGAAGGGGATGCTGCAGCGGGTCGGGCTGGCTCAGGCGCTGATTCACGATCCCCGGATCCTGCTTCTTGACGAGCCGATGTCGGGGCTCGATCCGATCGGCCGGAGCGAGGTCCGGGACCTGATCGTTTCGCTCCGCGACGAAGGGAAGACGGTCTTCTTCTCATCGCACATCCTGTCGGACATCGAGGCGATGTGCGACCGCGTTGCGATCATCGATCGCGGACGACTGGTCGAATGCGGCCGGCTCGACCAGATCCTGGCCGACGGAGGAGGCCGGCTCGAGGCTCTGATCAGCGCAGTCGGCGAGGCCGCTCTGACGGAATTGCGCGCCGCCGGACTGACCGTCGATGCGACGCCGTCAGGCGCGCGCGTCCTGCTCCCCGACGACCGGTCGATCGAGACGCTGGTTCGGATCGTCGGCCGACACTCCGGCAGGATAGTTTCGATCAACCCGCTCCGCGAATCCCTCGAGGACCGCTTTCTCCGCTCGATCGGCGAAAGACACCGCTGATTGGCATCAGACCGCTCCCGACTGCTATCATGCATCCGTGAAATACATCGCCCTTTTGCTGACCCTCTTGTCATTGTCGATTCCGCAGCGCGGGAATGAACTCGACGCTTTCGTCCGCGGACTTCAGTCGAAGTACAACCGGATCTCATCTCTCTCCGCCGATTTCACTCAGATTCATCACGGACGGAGCGGCCAGAGCCGCCGCGAAAGCGGCAGGCTGCTCCTGAGGAAACCGGGGAAAATGCGCTGGGACTACTCCGCGCCGGAACGCAAGCTCTTCATCTCCGACGGCAAATGGATCTACGAGTACGTCCCCACGGACGGCTATGCGACGCGGACCAGGGTCAAAGAGTCCGACGATCTGCGCGCGCCATTCATGTTCCTGCTCGGCCGCGGAGATCTGAAGCGCGATTTCCGCGACATCCGCTTTTCGCCCGAAAGTCCGATCAGGGCGGGCAACCGCGTCATTCGAATGGTCCCGAAGAGACAGCTCGATTTTCGCGAGCTGCACATCGAATTCGATCCCGGTTCGCTCCAGCTTTCGCGCATCTCGTTCGTCGATACGGACGGTTCGCGCTCAGACTTTCTGTTTTCGAATATTCGCGAGAATGTTCAGGCGCCGGCATCCCAGTTCGTTTTTCAGGCTCCCCCGGGAGTCGAGGTGCGATCCGATCAATGAACTTGAATTCGACAGGATTTTTAACTGCTCAGCTTGTGGAGGAGGATTATTTCGACAGGATTAACAGGATTTTTCAGGATTAACAGGATAATATTGAAAAATCATGGGTCTGCTACAGAGAATTTCAGGGTAAAAAGGCCACTACATGACCCTGAATCAATCCTGTAAATCCTGACAAATCCTGTTAATCCTGTCGGAATTCCCTTTATCGTCTTAAGGGTGAGTAGTAACCAGGATTTGCAGGATTATTTTTATGCAGGCAAAGGGCTGTCAGTCGCCCTGTGAGGTTTTATCGGCAGACCACATCATACGGAGTCATAATTCTTGAAGAAGCTGCACATTTTTTCCGATTTCGACGGTACGATCACCAACAAGGACACGCTGGTCTTTCTGGCCAGCACGCTCGGAGGCGGGCAGTCGATGGTCGAGGCCATCGGCAGGCTGATCCGCGAAGGCACCCTCACACTGCGGGACGGGATCGCGGCCGAGATGCGCAGCATCCGCGAGCCGTTCAGCAGGGCCGAGGAGCTGCTCCGCGAACAGGTCAGGATCGACGACGGTTTCCCGGCGCTGGCCGCGTGGTGTGCCGGGCACGACATTCCGCTGACCGTGCTCTCGGCCGGCTTTCATCAGATCATCGACCTCTTCATCCGCCCCGCGGAGTTCCCGAACGTGGAGGTCCTGGCCAATAACCTCAACCCGGATCCGGAGACCGGATGGAAATGCATCTTCCGGGACCGGACCGACTACGGGCACGACAAGGCCAAAGCGCTGCAGGCTGCGAGAAAAGCCGGCCGCCACGTCGTCTTCATCGGTGACGGGCTCTCCGACCGGAGCGCCGCCGAGGTCGCCGACGAGGTCTTCGCCAAGCATTCGCTGATCGCATACTGCCGCGAGAAGAAGATCCCCTTCCGGGAATTCGAGAACTTCTCGGACATAGTCGAGGAGTTGCGGAGCAGGGGGAATGCCGCGCTTTCGATCCCCGGCTGAGCAGGGTTGTCCGGGGATTCGAGTTTGGATATATTTCTCTGTTCGATTAATTGTTCTCATAATTCATGGACGTCCGGCATCCGGACGGATCGCCGGACACTGCACTGAGAGGTCGTCATGATTAATAGATATCGCAGTGCGGGCCGGAGGATCGGCCTGCTGGCAGTTCTGGTACTGTCCTCGGTCGTGGCCTTCAACGGGGCTTTTGAAGAGGACCTCATGGTCCGTGCGAGGCAGAAATTCAAACCGATTCCGGCGAAGCCGCCGGAACTGAAGGACAATCGAATTACTCCGCCGAAGGTCGAGCTCGGCAAGAAGCTCTTCTTCGATCCGCGTCTCTCCGCCAGCTGGATGATCAGCTGCAATACCTGCCACAATCTCGGTATGGGAGGCGTCGACCGGCTCGAAACATCGATCGGTCACGGCTGGCAGAAGGGCGGTCGCAACAGTCCGACGGTCCTCAATGCGGTCTTCAATCTCGCGCAGTTCTGGGACGGCCGCGCGAAGGATCTCATGGAGCAGGCCAAGGGGCCGGTTCAGGCAGCGGTCGAGATGAACAGCACGCCGGATCGCGCGGTCTCGACGCTCCGGACCATCCCCGGCTACGTGGCGATGTTCAGGGAGGCCTTCCCCGGCGAGACTGAACCGTTGACATTCGACAACATGGCCCGGGCGATAGAAGCCTTCGAGGCGACGCTGATCACTCCGAATTCCCGCTTCGATCAGTACCTGGCCGGAAATGAAAAGGCGCTCGATGCACAGGAGAAGAACGGGCTTTCGCTCTTCCTTTCGAAAGGCTGTGTCGCGTGCCACGGAGGCGTCAACGCCGGAGGTGAAGGATATTATCCGTTCGGAGTGGTCGAGCAGCCGGGCTCGACGATCCTTCCGCCGGACGACAAGGGACGGTTCGCCATCACGCGCACCGCGACCGACGAATACGTCTTCAAGTCGCCCTCGCTGCGGAACATCGAACTGACCGCGCCGTATTTTCACTCCGGCAAGGTCTGGGATCTGAACCAGGCGGTCGCGATCATGGGGTCCTCACAGCTCGGAATCAAGCTCGATGAACGCGAGGTCAAAGCGATCACCGCGTTTCTGCGGACCCTGAACGGTGAGATGCCGAAGATAGAGTATCCGATCTTACCGTCCCATACGGCAGAGACTCCGCTGCCGGATACCCGCGCGCTGTCGGCGGTCAAGGGGCATTGAAAGTCATTTAACGAGGGGGAGCTTCGCGATGGATTCAGGACTGGTTCCGAACAGCGCGGGTGAGCAGAAGAGGATCGAGGATCTCCGCGGGGATCTCGAGAAACTCGAATCGACGATCGCCGAACGCGAGATCGAGTTATCCGGTCTCGAACAGGGCATGCGCGGTTTCGAGAGCCGCTACCTGCCGGTTGTCGGAGTCAAATACGATCAACTGGCTGAGATCGAGCGGCAGATCGCCGAACTGCAGGGCGTCCCGTTCGACGAGGATACGGTCGAAGCCTCGCTGGCCGATGACGAAGTAGGTTGCGGCCAGAACCGCATGCATTCCGACCGGCTCAAGAAACTCTATCGCGAAGTCGCCCGCAAATTTCATCCGGATCTGACCTCCTGCGAGCATGAGCGCAGGCATCGTCATCAGCTGATGGTCGAAGTCAATCGGGCGTATGAAACCGGCGCCGAAGACCGGCTCCAGGATCTGCTCGCGGCCGGCGCCTCGCTCGAGCAGGTCTCCGAATCGCCGCAGATGTCCGCCGAAGCCATTCTCATGGCACGGCGCGTCGCCGACGCGAGGGCGCGGCTGGTCGAGATCGAGGCGGACATCGCCGAGATCACCGGCTCGGAACTCTACAAGCTGAAACTGCGCGTCGAGAATGCGGAATCGCTGGGAGTCGATCTGATGGCTGAGCTAGTCTCGCAGGTCGATCGCCAGATCCGCAAATCGCTGACCCGGCTCGAGCATCTCAGAGCGATGCAGATCGCCTAGACTGTCTCTGCAGCGGTTTTGGATGCCTCCAGAAATGCCGGTTCATTGAGGCGGTCGCTGATCTCCGTCACCAGGCGGGTGAGGGAGGATTTGTCGACGGCTGAGATAGGTATGGCGTTCCAGTTGCGGCAGAGGTTGGCCAGCTCGTCATCATCCACGAGATCCATCTTGTTGAAGACGGTCAGCCTGGGGATGCTGTCGAGGCCCAGCTCGCCGAGGATCCGCAGCACC
>CALBSU010000818.1 GCA_937967285.1 uncultured Acidobacteriota bacterium | reverse complement strand
GCAAGGACCCCAGCTTTTTTCGCGCCAGAAAGAAGGTACTGATCGACGAGCTCCAGGATCGATTTGGAAACCTGATCAAACAGTTCAAAGGCCCCAACCAGGAGATTCGGTTTATTCCCCATGACCATCCCGGACGTTTTCTCGAATTGACAAACATCTGCCTCAAGACATTTTCTCCGTGGTTCATCAGCTGCATCAAGATCCCTCCCGACTACAATCCCTCCGAACAGATTCTGGACGATCTTACGTCTGAAAACCTCAGCGAGGATGAGACGCAGCGTATCCAGTTGAAAAGGATGCATGCCGTACTCGATCCCGACTGCTTCAGCCTCCTCATAGAAGGATTAAGGGTATACAACATGAAAAAACTGAAATTTGACAAACCCGAGGATACTCTGGAAATACCTGCGTTCAACATCAGTAGCCTGCGGCCTCCGGGGGATTCCCGGCGGCCCGGCGCATCTTCGGAACATGAACTGGACGAGAAGTCGATTTCAGTCATCCAACGGAAGTTGGAGGTCGAGGCGTCCGTCCGCAAGCAATGGGATAAGGGATTGTTAAGCGTGGTAGTTGACGGCCGGGAGCGGACCGTGATCGATCCCGGTGGATCCGGTACGGCCGGTATCAGTCTGGATGGCGGAGAGGAACTGATCGAGATATTCGATGCGGAGAGCGGCGTCCTGCTGGCGGCGAAGCTGCTGTCATATGATGACGATCTGCGGATAACAGAACCGTCATTCGCTCTTGGCCTGCCCGATCAGTCATACCTCTGTTTCGATTTCGAGGCCGGAGATGCGGCCCCGGACAGCTTCGCTCCTTACACCCTGAAGATCGGATATCAGGCGGAACCGGTCGCGGCGCGAGAGGCTGAGAGAAAGGAGAAGCCCGGCAAAGGGTTTTGGCAGAGAGTGATGGATCTGGCTTCCATCAGGCGTCCGGCTGTCCCGCTGCTGGCGACGGCTGCTCTACTGATTATGGTTGGGGTCGGATACCAAATCTGGAGAGAGCGGGCGGCATCGCCTGTTCAGGCGGGCCTGACGGCGCTCTATGACGCGTATCAGGGCCGGCGTCCATTCGAGTCGCGAATAACAGGATTGGCCTACTCACGTTTCTCCACAACCCGGGGCGGCCCGGCGGAGGGACCGGATCCGGCCAGACTGCGACGTGCTGAGAACACTCTGCTCGAGGCGGTGGATGGAAAGGATACGTCCGCATCGCGATACGCGCTCGGGATGATGTACCTGCTCAACAGGGACCTCGACAAAGCGATCCCCGAATTGTACAGGGCCGCTGAGCTCGATTCCCGCAACCCATTGATCCTCAGCGATCTCGGAGCGGCGCTGCTCGAGAATGGAAAGAAGAAGAAGGCGGCGGGCGATGACAGCAACACACTGGACTTCAGCCGGAGCAATAACCAGTTGACGACGGCGCTGGGTTTTCGCCCGGACATGCCGGAAGCGCTCTTCAACCGGGCGCTCTGCCGGGAGCTGCTGGGGCTCGACGAGCAGGCCATCGAGGACTGGGAGAGGTATCTGCGGATCGATCCGTCATCGAAGTGGGCGGACGAGGCGAGGGCCCGGCTGAATGGGCTCAGGGAGGCCATGAAAGATCGTTCGCAGTTGAAGGAGCAGAAGCTGCGACAGTTTCTGGCCGCCCGGAATCGCAACGACCGCGAAGCTGCCTGGAATGCCATCAAAGTCAACCGCGAGCTGATCACCGGTTCGATCATCTGGCAGCAGTTGTTGAATGACTTCTTCCGGAGATCGAAAGACCCTCCCGGCGCCCGAGATGCGCTCGACGCCATGGGCTATGCCGGAGCGGTCGAGGAAGAGAAAACCGGCGACACCTTCGTCAGTGATCTCGCGCGATACTACTCGAGCCGCTCAGGGATCGAAATACAGAAGCTGGCCGCGGCCCATGATCTGATGCAGCAGGGTAACAGCCAATTCCTCATCGCCGATTTCAAGGCGGCATCACGGAACTATCTTGAGGCCACAAAAATATACGACAGCCTCGGCGACAGGCAGGAATCGCTGATATCCAGGTATCTCAATGAATACTGCAGGCTCGTTGCCGCGCTCAATAATGAACCATCCGAGTTGCTCAAACTGCTCGCGGAGACGAGATATCCCTGGGTGAAAGCCCGGATCCACAACGCGCTCGGCTCGGTCTATACATCGATCGCTCAGCCCTCGGAAGGTATTCGACAAACAACGCTCGCGCTGGAACTTTCCGAAAAGACACAGGACCCCCTCGGCATCCAGAGAAATCAATGCGAACTGGCGGTCGAGCACCACAGGATCGGGGCGCGTGAGAAGGCTGTCGAATATCTCGGGAAATGTCTCGGCACGGCCGCCGTCACCTGGCCCGGTTACAGGCAGATCTTCAGATACTACACTTCAGCCAATCAGATCTTTCTCGAGGCGCACGATAATCTGACGGCCGAGGCCTTCAGCCTTGCCGCTTTCAGTCTGGCCAGGGACGTGATGAAGGATCCGGCCTTCATCTATTCGAGCGCGATCAGGCTGGCCGATTCTTATAAGCAATCGCACAGATATGACGAAGCGGCGCGAATGTATCTGACCGCCTACAAAACAGCTCGTGATTATTCACATATCGATGCATTCAGAACGCGGTGGGCCATGGTTGCGGGGCTGCTCGGAGACTTCTACTA
>CALBSU010000817.1 GCA_937967285.1 uncultured Acidobacteriota bacterium | reverse complement strand
ATGATCACCCGACACCCGTTCCAATGGCTCGATGAATCCCGCCGGAGAGCTGCCTTCATCGTACTGACCGTTCTGACACTGTCACTCAGCTACGCGCTGACCTCGACCGGTCGCCCGCTGAAGACCGCGGCCGCTCAGTTCGGAATCGTCTCGTTCGAGTTCGCCGGCAATCTGCCGAATGCGGTCGCGATGATCGATTCGTGGGACGAATCGGCGCGCGTGGCCGCCGGGCTCAACCTGGGCCTGGACTACCTCTACCTTGTCGCCTATCCGCTGGCGATCGGGCTCGGCTGTCTGCTCGTGTCGCTGAGGTTCCGACCGTCCGGCTTCTCGGCGCCTGCCGGCATCCTGCTCTCCTGGCTCCAGCCGGTCGCCGGAATCCTCGACGCGATCGAGAACTACGCGCTGATCAGGTTGCTGACAGGCTCTCGTGACGAAATATGGCCGGCAGTTGCTTACTGGTGCGCGACACCGAAATTCGCCATCGTCGCCGCCGGACTGGCCTATGTTCTGCTCGGCTATCCGATGTCGTTCATATTCAGAAGATCATGAAGCTCAGGCAGCGAATCGAGGAATTCGACGGCAAACGAATAGCACCGCTCGAACGAATTATGGACGAGGGGCCTCCGAGCAGGACGACTCTCAGAGAGGCCGTCTCGCTGGCGGCCGATCCCGATGTCAGGATCCGCACCGGAGCCACCTGGCTGCTCAAGAACTGGTCCGAGAACGGCGTCGAGCTGACCGCTCAACAGACCCGCGCGCTACTCGCAACGCTGCCCGATCTGATCAACTGGGAGGCGCGGCTCCATCTCTGCCAGATGCTGCCGCACATCAGCATTCCGAAAAGCAGCGTCGGCACGGTCATATGGTTCCTCGAAACCTGCCAGTTCGATGAGAACAAGTACCTTCGTGCCTGGGCCTACAACGGGTTTTACGAACTTTCGCGCCAATATCCGGCGTATAATGACTATGTCAGAGGGATTCTGGATCAGGGTGAAGCCGAGAAATCCGCGGCCGTCAGAGCGAGAATCCGAAATATCCGCAAAATGATGGGCGTGAAATGAGCGCCGGGTGAGTGAGCGATGTTCTGTCCGACCTGTGGCAAGGAAAATTCGATCGGTCGCAAATTCTGCGTCGCCTGCGGGACGAACCTCGAGGCCGTGTCGCAGGCCCTGACCAGATCGCAGACCGATATCTTCACACGGACGGATCTGGCGCTCGATCAGTTCATCGGACGCTACGCCGAACACCTCTTCAAGGACGCCGGCGACGAGAGCGAAAGGCCTTCTCTGGCACGCTCATGGAAGATCCTCGGTCAGGGAATTCTGACGACACTCTGGGATATCATCATCGCCAGTCTGATGTGGAACGTCCTGCCTTTCCGTTTTCTCATCCTTCTCATCACGTCGCCGTTCAGGCTGATTCACGAACGAGGCGAGAAGGAGCGCAGGCTGCAGGCCGTCGACAGGTCCGACGAACCGCCATACCTTCCTCCGCGTGAACAACACCAACTGCCGTCCAGCGTCAGCGAAAATACGACGGAGCGCCTCGCCGAACACGAACCCGGGCGTTATGACCGTTGACCCGCAAAACCCCGTTGAAAATTATGACTGAGAGATCCGGAAGACTTGAGAATAAAATCGCGCTGGTCACCGGCGCCGCATCCGGTATCGGCCGCGCGACGGCCGAACTTTTCGCCCGTGAGGGCGCGATCGTCATCGCCGCCGATATCGATCACGACAGCCTGACCCGAACCGTCGAGCCCATAGCGGCCCGGCCGCATCAGCTCGATGTCACATCGGAAGCGCAATGGGAAACGCTGATCGAAGAGATCCGCCAACGCCACGGCCGGCTCGACGTGCTGGTCAACAGCGCCGGCATCTCTTTCGCCTCTCCCGTCACCGAAATGACGCTCGAACAGTGGCGCCGCGTCATGGCCGTCAACCTCGACAGCATCTTCCTCGGCACCAGATACGCACTGCTCATCATGCCCGACGAGGGCAGTATCATTAATATAGCTTCCGCTTCCGGCATCAAGGCCAGCCCCGGAGCGAGCGCATACTGCACCAGCAAGGCCGCGGTCGAAATGTTCTCGCGCACCGCCGCCCTCGAAGTCGCGCAGCGCAAAATCCGCGTCAATACCGTCTCTCCCGGCGGCGTCATGACTCCGATGTGGGAGAACATGGATTTCTGGCGGGAACTGAAAACCTCGACCGGCAGCGACGAGGCGAGCTGGCAGGCCATCTCCGCCGACGTTCCGCTCAAACGCTTCGCCTCGGCCGATGAGGTCGCACAGGCAATCCTCTTCCTCGCCTCCGACGAGAGCCGCTTCGTGACTGCGGCCAACCTGGTCATCGACGGAGGATATACCGCCTGACCATCCGACATTTCAAAATCACGCTCTTGCTGCAATAATGCCTGTGTTTTCGGCATTGCTGTGAACTTATTCATACGGTATCCGTATTCTTTTTTGATTCCGAACCTGATCGACAATTCCCAACTGGAGGTGCAAGCAATGCGTTCCGTAATGAGGTTTCTTCTCCTGGCAGTCTTCGCAACGGTGGTCGTCGCACAGTCGCCCGAACCGCCGCTCTCCGACACCCGCCTGACGATCCACACTCTGGTCCGTGAGGATATCTTCGCCGGCTTCCTCGTGGACGATATTGACCGTCTGGCGCGCGGCGAGAGGAATATCGAAACGCTCCTCGAAAAGAGACCGGCTGCCCGGGCTGAACTGCTGGCATGGAAGGCCGGCGCCACGCTCTACCGCGCCGTCTCCGCGTACGAGAAGAAACAGCAGGCTGAGTTCCAGCAGAAGTTCAATGCCGCCAGGGAACTATTCGCCGAAGCCAAAAAGCTCGGCCCCGACAGCACCGGCGTGGCGGCCACCACCGGAGGAAGTTACGTCCTGTTCACTGACAGGCTGCCGGAAAAGGACCGGCCCGCGGGATGGCAGCAGGCCTACGATAACTTCCAGTTGCTCTGGAGCCAGCAGGCGCCGGCCCTGGACAAGCTGCCTGTCCATATCAGGGGAGAACTGCTGGCCGGACTCGCCATGTCGGCCCAGCGCACCGGCCGGGCGGCGGAGGCAGACAAGTACCTCGACAAGATCCTCGAAGTCCTCTCCGGCACGCCTTACGAACCGATCGCCAAACAGTGGAAGAGCAAACCCGAGTCAGCGGCGAAATCGACTATCGCCTGCATGACCTGTCATGAATCGGGACGACTCTCGAATCGGCTCACCGCTCTGAATAAGAAATGATCCGTTCAACGGCGGGCGTCGAGTCGTTCCCTGCCGGGAGCGCCGGCGGCCCGCCGGATAAATCCCATCTGCATCAGATCCTCCAGAGACCTTACCCATGATTTTCAGAGATCTGCGTTTCGCAATTCGAACATTTTCAAAGAGACCGGGCTTTTCGCTGATAGCCGTCATCACCCTGGCGCTTGGGATCGGCGCCAACACGGCTATCTTCAGCCTCGTCAATACAGTCTTGTTTCGCCCTTTCCCGATTGCCGAGCCGGATCGTCTTATCTCAATCAACAACCTGCAGGAAGGCCGCCTGTTCCCCACCTTCTCCTACCCCGATTACAGGGACTTTCGGGATCGCGGTAAAGATGTCGCGGAACTCCTCGGATATCGCTTCGCTCCGCTGAGCATCAGCCATGACGGAATCAATGAGCGACTCTGGGGATATCTGGTCACCGGCAACTACTTCGACCTGCTTGGTGTTAAAGCCGCGAAAGGCCGGCTGATCTCGCCGAATGACGACGTCTCGAAGGGAGGCCACCCCGTCGTCGTCATCGGTTACAGTTGCTGGCAGTCGCGGTTCGGCAGTTCTCCCGACATCATCGGCAGGAACATCAACGTCAACGGTCGAAGATATACCGTCATTGGCGTAGCTCCGCAGGGATTCAACGGCACTGAGACCGTGGCCAATCCTGAAATGTGGTTTCCCATGGCGATGCAGGCCCAGATAGAGGTCGGGAACGACTGGCTCGAAGACCGGAATGTCGCCAACATCTTCATCCAGGGGCGCCTCAAAAACGAGGTCAGCCCGGGACAGGCCGAGGCGACATTCACGTCGATCGCCGCCCAGCTTGGAAATGAATTTCCGGAATCGCATGAAGGCAGGATCGTTTCGATCTCAAAACCCGGATTTATGGGCGGCACGATGCGCGGCTCGGCGATCGGATTCGCCGGCATCCTGATGGTCGTGGTCGGTCTGGTTCTGCTGCTGGCCTGCGTCAATCTGGCGAATCTGCTGCTTGCGCGTGCGGCCGAACAGCGGCGCGAGATCGCCATTCGACTGGCGATCGGCGCCGGCAGGTGGCAGATCGTCAGGCAACTGCTCACTGAAAGCCTGCTCCTGTCGGTAATCGGAGGCGGACTCGGCTTGCTCCTGGCTTTCTGGCTGGTGGATCTGACGAAGAGCGTCAAACTCCCGATCGACATTCCGGTATCGCTTGAACTATTTATCGATCATCGCGTCCTGATCTTCACCTGCCTGATCTCGGTTCTGACCGGCCTGCTCTTCGGCCTGCTGCCGGCGCTTCAGGCGACGAAGACAGATCTCCTCGCGGCGTTGAAGGATGAGATGCCGATCGCCGGGCTCAAACGGTCATGGCTGAAAAACGGTCTGATCGTCTTTCAGGTCGCGATCTCGTTCCTGCTTCTGATCTGCGGCGGTCTGGTGCTGAGAAGCCTGCTGCAGGCCGAAACCGTCAGGCTCGGCTTCGATCCCCGGAACGCCATCGAAGCGACATTCGACCTCAGGCTTCAGGGATATGACGAGGGAGCCGGTCTGCAGTTCCAGAAAACCCTGCTCGAGCGCCTGCGCGCTAAACCCGAGGTCCGCGCCGCCGGAATAGCCGACCTCGTACCCGTCGACCTCCACTTCGGCCGAATGCCGGTCTACATCGAGGGCCGCCCGGTCGAAAGCCGGGCGAATGTTCCGCGCGTGATGGGCAATCGCGTCAGCACAGGCTATTTCGATGCAATGGCCACCAGGATCATTCAGGGACGCGATTTCAACGAACACGATAATCAGGATTCACAAGCGGTCGCTATCGTCAATCGCACCTTCGCCGGCCTTTTCTGGCCCGGAGAAGACCCGATCGGCAAGCGCTTCAGCCTGGGCAGCCCCGACGCGCCCCGGATGACCATCGTCGGCATCGCTGAGGACGGCAAATACGCGAACCTCGGCGAAAGTCCGAGCCCGTTTGTGTTCCGGCCGCTCTGGCAGCAGTACACCGGAACCTCAGCCCTGATTGTCAGAGGGACGGGCGATACCCAACGGCTGATGGCAACCGTTACCGGAGAACTCAGACAACTCGACCCGAACCTTCCGGTTTCAAACGCCAGAACAATGGCCGAACACATGAGTCTGCCTCTGCTGCCGGCTCGAATCGCAGCCGTCCTGCTCGGCAGCTTCGGCCTGCTCGCACTGGCGCTGGCGGCCATCGGGCTCTACGGCGTTATGTCCTTCACAGTCTCGAAACGCACCAGAGAGATCGGGATCAGAATGGCGCTCGGAGCCGGAAAACGGGATATCCTGATGCTGATCACCTCCCAGGGCATGATCCTGACCCTGGCGGGAGTGGCGATTGGAATGCTCATGGCTCTCGGGTTGACCCAGTTGCTGAAGAGGGTGCTCTTCGGCATCACACCGACCGATCCGGCGACATTCATCCTGATACCCGTGATTCTGAC
>CALBSU010000816.1 GCA_937967285.1 uncultured Acidobacteriota bacterium | reverse complement strand
CCGCCGGGGAACTTCTCCCTGGCCTGCTCGTCGCTGAGGGCCGGAACGATGATGCAGTCCTCGCCCTGCTTCCAGTTGACCGGAGTCGCGACGCTGTATTTGGCCGTCAACTGGCAGGAATCGACCAGCCTCAGAATCTCCTCGAAGTTCCTGCCGGAGCTGGCCGGATAGGTCAGCGTGGCCTTGATCTTCTTGTCCGGACCGATCACGAAGACCGAGCGCACGGTGAACGTCTCGCTGACATTCGGATGGATCATGTCGTAGAGCGTCGCAACCTTCTTGTCGTGATCGGCAATGACAGGGAAATTGAGCGCCTGACCCTGCGTCTCCCTGATGTCCTCAGCCCATTTGGCATGCGAATCCGAGGGATCCACGCTCAGACCCATGATCTTGACGCCGCGCTTCTCGAACTCCGGCTTGAGCCGTGCAGCCTCGCCCAGTTCAGTCGTGCAGACCGGAGTGAAATCCTTCGGATGCGAAAACAGGATCGCCCAGTTGTCGCCCATCCAGTTGTGAAAGCTGACGTTTCCCTCGGTCGTCTCCGCCGTGAAATCCGGCGCCTCGTCGCCCAGACGTAATGACATAGCTCTTTCTCCTTCTTGTTGTTGGGTTAAGGTGCAGCTGAAACCGGCCGGCTTCAGGCGATCATCCCCTGCTTTCAAATGATGATGCCGTATTTATCAAGTGTATGACGGGCCCCTGCATCATGAAGATCAGGGCTGCTGACGCGAATCACGAAATTATCACTCACCGGTCTTGAAAGTCAATTTTATTCATCAGAGGGTCGGATGACCGGTTGATTGAAAGCGAAACGGCGATCCCTTGTCGGGATCGCCGTTCGGAGGATCGCAGGATGTCACTCGATCAGTGATGGAGCTCCGCGTAATGCGCGAAGAACCAGTAGGTGATGCCCACCCAGGCGGCCATGTTGACCAGCGACAGAACCAGTCCGAAAAGTCTGGTCTGCGTCGAGCGAACGCCCCGGCTGTCCTTCTTGCCGTACATGAGCATGACGACCAGCAGTCCGACCACGATCCAGAAGAAGAGCCTGATGCCGTAGTCGAGCGCGCTCGAGCTGTTGAGCAGGTATTTAACCTGCCACAAGGTCAGCAGAACCGTGCCGCCAATGGCGATGATCGCCGCGATCGGCGGGGAAGAGTTCACGGCAGTCGTCGAGGAGTCCGAGCTGCTCTCGACCTGCTTGAGTTTGCTGTTGGTATAGCTGTATGCGAAATAGACAACCAGACCGATCGACATCCAGTCGATCAGGCGGATCCATGTATCGAGCGGGAGACTGTTCATCAGGTATGCCGCCGAGAGGACGGTCGCGATCGGGACGTAAGGCGAGAACGGCACCTTGAAGGGGCGATTCATGCCCGGATTGGTCCTGCGCAGGATGATGATGCCCGTGCCGACGATGACGAACGCGAAGAGCGTGCCGATGCTGACCAGCTCGCCGAGCAGGCTGATCGGCACGAAACCCGCGAGGATCGCGACGATCGTTCCCGTGATGGCCGTCGTGATGTGCGGAGTCTGATACTTCGGATGAACCTTGGCCGCCCATGTCGGAAGCAGTCCGTCCTTCGACATCGAATAGAAGACCCTCGGCTGTCCCATGACCATGACGACCATCGTCGAACTCAAACCTAACACCGCTCCGACCTTGATGATCATCGGAAAGACGGAAAGGATCGTTCCCATGGTCGTCCCCCTGGCCAGTTGCAGCGCCGCGTCGATCGCCACCGCAATCGGCGCCGCCGCGTTGGTCAGCAGCTTGTAGTCCACCAGGCCGACCATGATTCCGGAGACCAGCACGTAGAGGACCGTACAGACGGCCAGCGAGCCCAGGATTCCGATCGGCATGTCTCGCTGAGGGTTTCTCGCTTCCTGCGCCGCCGTCGAGACCGCATCGAATCCGATATAGGCGAAGAAGATGACCGCGGCTCCGGTGACCACTCCGCTGAAACCGAACGGCATGAAATCAGCGCAGCCCGGCGTGCCCGGCGCGCAGCCCATTCCCAGATTGGCCTTGTTGACGTATCCGATTCCGGCCACGATGAAGAGGACGACGACCAGAACCTTGACCAGCACGATGACCGAATTGAAGGTCGCCGACTCCTTGATCCCCTTGATCAGCAGCATCGTGATCGCGAGAGATATCATCAGCCCCGGCAGATTGATTATCCCCGAGACCACGCTCCCGTCTTCAAGTGTGATTGTATTCCATGGCCCTACCGTCAATCGCGCCGGAAAGACGATGCCCAGATCCCTCAACAGACTGACCAGATATCCCGACCAGCCGACTGCCACCGTTGCCGCGCCGAATGCATATTCGAGGATCAGGTCCCACCCGATGATCCATGCCACAAACTCTCCGAGCGTGCCGTAGCCGTAGGCATAAGCCGAACCGGAGATCGGCACGCTGGCCGCGAACTCCGAATAACAGAGCGCGGCGAAGGCGCTGACGATTCCCGCCAGGATCATCGAGATGACTACAGCCGGCCCGGCATGCTTGCCGGCCGCCTGCCCCGTCAGCACGAAGATGCCCGTCCCGATAATCGCACCGATGCCGAGCATCGTCAGGTCGAGAGAGGTGAGCGTCTTCTTTAGAGTATGTGTGCCCGTCTCCTGCGCCTCGGCGATGATCGCATCTATCGATTTGGTTGCAAAAAGTGACATCGATTCCTCCTACAATCACATGATTAGTTATTCAAGAGGGCTGTAATACAAGTTCAAGCCGCGCACTCAGTCGCCGATCGCCTCGACCGGCGTGATTCCGCGCTTTCGCGCCAGCGCCCGCCAGAAGAAGTAGACCGGCACCCCCGTCAGAACGATCACCAGTCCCGGCCATGTCGTCGCCGTCTGGTAGACGAAGAGCACCGCCAGTATCACCGAAGCTCCGATGATGTAGAGTGCCGGCAGAACCGGATATCCGAAAGCCTTGTAGGGCCGGTCGGCGAGCGGTCTCTTTCTCCTCAGCAGATAGATACCCGCGATCGTCAGGATATAGAAGATGAGCGCAGCCGATATTACATAATTGAGCAGGTTGCCGTAAAGATTCCCGTACGAAACCGTTCCGTCCGGCGCCGTCTGGATCGTCCGGGGAAGAACCAGCAGCACGGACCAGATGCATTGGATGAGCAGGCCCCAGGCCGGAACGTGGTGGCGATTGAGATGGCCGACGGCACGGAAGAAGAGCCCGTCGCGCGACATGGCGTAATATGCCCGCGCGCCAGCCAGAATCAGCCCGTTGTTGCATCCGAAGATCGAGATCATGATGGCGACCGCCATGATCACAGCCCCGTATCCGGGAAAGATGACGTCGGCCGTTGCAGAAGCTACCCGGTCGCTCTGAACCGTCTGGATCGAATCGAATGGCAGCGTCGTCAGATATGCGACGTTGGCCATCAGATAGAGCGCCGTCACCAGGATGGTCCCGAAAGCCAGCGAGAGCGGGATATTTCTCTTCGGGTCCTTGACCTCGCCGGCCGTGAAGGTGATGTTGTTCCAGGCGTCGGACGAGAAGAGCGAATTGGTCTGCGCCACGCAGATCCCGACGAAAAGCCCGAATGCCGTCGCCGCCGTCAGCCCCTGACCGACATCCTGCAGAGATCCCCGGACCGTCCACAGATCGCCGAAGTTCGCCCCGGCCGCCACCGCCTGGTATCCGACCGTGATCCCCAGCAGGATGAGCCCGATCAGCGCGCCTGTCTTGGCGACGGTGAAGACGTTCTGGACGATCTTGCCCAGCCTCAGTCCGCGCGTGTTCATCCAGGTCAGAAAAATGATCATGACGATGCCGGTCAACTGCGCCGTCGAGAGGGAGATCGCATAGCTCGACCCGATGTGAACCGGCGGGATCAGATAGCTGGTCTCGGAGATCGACGGAACCAGGATCCCGAGATAGCGCGCGAAACCGACCGCCACCGCCGCGATCGTCCCGGTTTGAATGACCAGAAAGAGCGTCCATCCGTAGAGAAATCCCCAGAGCGGCGAATAGGACTCCCTGAGATAGACGTACTGGCCGCCGGCTTTGGGCATCATCGCGGCCAGTTCGCCGTAACTGAGCGATGCCATGAGGGTCAGCAGGCCGGTGATGATCCAGACCACGAGCAGCCAGCCCGGAGCCCCCACCTGTCGCGAGATATCAGCCGAAACGATGAAGATCCCCGACCCGATCATGGATCCCGCAACGATCATCGTCGAATCCAGCAGACCCAGACCGCGAATGAATTTTTCTTCCTGTGCCATAGAGTCGGAGAGCCCGGCATTCGAACGCATTCCGGATACAATTCCCCTCTCTCCCCGGGACGATCTTCGTTTCTCGAACGGATCGCGCCGGCGGATGAAGTCGCTCCGGTGCTGCCTGAAAAATTAATCCTGGAATCGCAATCCGCAGCGGGTACCGACGAGGGGCGATGAAGATGGCCCTTGTTGAAACCGCCTTCCGCCGCGGAAAGTAAGAAGGGCGATCTGTCTTACCAAACCGCCCTTTTCTCTGAAATGCTTTACTTCTTCTGTTCCGTCTGAACCTCCTGGGCAGCGGGCTTGTTGAAGAAGCTCCTGCCCAGGTTGACGAAGTCGTTGACGAAGACGAATCCCATCAACAGCAGAACCATTACGAAACCTACCTGCTGGAACCTCTCCCTGACATTCATCGTCAGCGTCAGGCCGACCAGTCCCATCAGCGATTCGATGATGATCAGCAGGATCACTCCGCCGTCGAGCACAGGGATCGGCAGCAGGTTGAAGATGCCCAGATTGAGGCTGAGCATTCCCATCAGCTTGACCGTTCCGGCCCATCCGGCGACGTCATATGTATTGACCGTCTCCTGCGCGATCTTGACGGGTCCGCCGACCGCGTCGCGCGCCGAGCGTCTGCCGCTGAAGATCTGCTTGAACGCCACGCCCGTCAGGCGCAGCCACATCCAGTTGTACTCCCATCCGTATTTCAGAGCGGAGGCGAAGGATGTCGTCTTGATGAAGACCGAGAGGTCGGGAGCAAATCCGAGCTTGTATTCGCCGTCCTGCAGAACAGGGGTCACGTTGAGCTGCGCCGGGCCCGAGTCCCGCTCGACCTGGAGGGCGATCTGCCGGCCTTCGCTTTCGCGAAGAATGTCCTTGAACTGGTGCCACGCGGTGATCTTCTGACCGTTGACGCTGACGATCCGGTCGCCGGCCTTGAGCCCCGCCTGCCCGGCCGGCATATCCGGCCTGACTCCGAGGACCCGAACGTTCTCGAGCCCGATGTACGGCTCGATTCCCGATTCGCCGATCTTCTCATTCTCGATCTGGCGCGTCGAAGGCGTCAGCGTCAGGTTCCGCGGACTTCCCGATCGTTCGACCGTCAGCGGTATGGTCTCGCCCGGCCGCAGCATGACGTCGAGTTCGATGTCGCGCCACTTCGGATTCTCGCGACCATGATAGTTGAGGATCCTGTCGCCCGGCTGAAGCCCCGCCTTTTCGGCGGCCGAGCCGGCCATGACGCGTCCGATGACGGGCTGCTGAACCTGATCGGCCGAATCCCTGAACCCGATCATGATCCCGATGGCGGGAATCAGCAGTGCGGTCGCGATGTTGAAGACCGGACCGGCCAGTGCCACCAGAAACCGCTTCCACTTGGGATGGGCCAGAAACTCGTCGATCGAGCCCTCGCTCTCGCCCTGCAGCATCTCCATGTTCTCGCCACGGAATTTGACGTATCCGCCGAG
>CALBSU010000815.1 GCA_937967285.1 uncultured Acidobacteriota bacterium | reverse complement strand
AATACTACCCGAATGGTTAAGGCAGAGAAAAGAGATTGTTAAGGATGTAAAATTTCGATTTTTTTAATCGGATCGAGATAATTTCTATCAGTACCTCACTTCCACATCAAAATAAAAACATACGCCATCGAAACAGGTAACACCTTGGAGAGTCCATGGAATGACAATTGCCTCGTGTCATGTAAGAGGCCATAAACTGGGGAAATTTCCTGCTTGGGGAGTGAAATACCGCCAATTACTCAGGCCAAGTGGAAAATCAGCCAATTTATCCTAGCTTAAAACAACACTGTAATTTTCATGTTTGCTCAACGGATCAATATGTCTGAGTCGCGGAGAGAGAAGGGGTCCGGGATCCTGACTGAAAATCCCAAAAAGTCATGGATGGCACTCAAAAGAGGCCGGAGGAGGTTTTATGAGTTATCGAGGGATGCTGAAATTGGCGGCTCCGATCAGTTTTTTGTTGATGCTGATGGCAGTTTTTCTACGGGTGAACTCAGCCCTGGCGCAAAATTCGACGATTCCGCCCGGCACCTATACGGCGGTGGCGAGCGATATGGTGATCACCGCACTTGCCCAGCCCGGGGAATACCGGATCACATTAAAGGAGGACGGCAAATTTGTATACGGTTATAACGTTCGCACTCTGAGCACGGGAATTTATGCGGTAAACGGGGACAATCTGGAATTCACCATGACCTGGGGAATTGGTGATTGCGCGGGCAAGAGCGTCTTCAAGTGGAGTCTGCAGGGAAACAGACTGAGCCTCGCGCCCGCGCCCGGCCAGACCTATTCCTGCCAGCTCATTCCGTGGCTGTCGGGGGCTTACTTCAAGACCGATCAGGTGGATAAGCTTTGGAAGAACATCGGCCCGACGGGCGGCAACATCCGTTCGCTGCTGGTCAAGGACACCAAAATATTCGCAGGAACTTATGGGGGCGGCATTTTTTCGTCGGCCGATCAGGGGCAGAGCTGGAATGTCAAGGGGACATACAGAGGCGGTACGATCACGGCTCTGGCGGCGTTCAACGGCAATCTGTACGCTGGAACCGAAAACAATATTATTCTGATTTCTCTGGATGAAGGCGAGACGTGGCAATTTCAGCAATGGTCGACAGGGGGGGCTCCGCCCAACTTCACGCTATCGGATTTCGCCGAATTCAATGGAAAGCTCTATGCCGCGACGAGAGGGCAGGGCGTTATTCGTCTGACCGATAATCCGATTGTCTGGGAGAATTCCGGTACCACCGGCCTGACCGACCTGAACGCCACTTCGCTGGTGGTTGCGGGTGGGATGCTGTATGTGGGCACCGACGGCGGGGGAGTCTTTGTCTCCACGGATGGCAATATCTGGGCGCCGGCCAGCAACGGGATCACCTTCCCGCGCATTTCGACGCTGGCGGTGAGTGGCAATACAATTTATGCCGGCACTTCAGCAGGCACCCCCGCTACCAATGAAGTCTATTACACCCAGAACAACGGGCAGAACTGGACGCGCGTGGGGAACGGTCTGGCCGCCAGCTTTCAGGCGGGATATCAGAACCAGGTATACGACCTGCTGCCGTTCGGAGGAAAGCTCTTTGCGGCCTCATCCAACGGAGTGATCGTCAATGAAGGGGCGAACTGGCGCGCGGTTTATCAGGGGACTTTCATCCCTTACTTTTATTCCCTGGCCGTGAGCGGGAACCAGATTTTCGCCGGCTCAGGCGGGTTTGGTAATGATGGCATATCCCGCTCGAGCGACGGCGGTACGACATGGAGCCAGGTCAACAATGGTCTCTATGCACGGAATGTCTCGGCGGTTCTAAAGGACAATGGCGTGCTGTACGTTGGAGTAAATGATGGGGCTTTCATCTCGACCAATGACGGTCAGACCTGGACGCGGACCAACATTCCCGGCCCGACGGTAGCTAACTTCCTGGCCTTTGACGGCAAGGTCCTGGCCGGAACGACATTCGGAGTCTATTCCAGCTCCAACCAGGGGCAGTCCTGGACGCGGACGAGCAACGGACTGGCATCGGGACAGGTCAATCGAATCGTTCCGCTGGGAAACACGCTTTTCGCATCGGTCTATAATGCGGGCGTTTATCGTTCGACCGACAGCGGGGCGAACTGGACATCGGCCAATAACGGCCTCGCCAGTCCGAAGGTCTGGGACCTGGTTGCAATGAACGGCAATCTGTTCGTCTCGACACTGGATTCCGGAGTATTGAGATCGACTGATCAGGGACAGAGTTGGTCGGCGGCGCCGAACAGCGGGCTGCCGTCAGGCCAGATTCAGGCGATGGCTGTGAGCGGCAACATCCTTTTCGCAGCCGTTATGGAGCAGGGCATCTATTATTCGATCGATAATGGAGGCGCCTGGGTGAAATCCACCGGTGGGTTCAGTAATCCGTATGTGGCCCGACTTCATGTGAGTGGCGGAAATATATATGCAGCCGGCGGCTTCGGGATCGGGGTCATGCGTTCGACCGACAACGGTCAGAACTGGGGGTTATACAATGCCGGCTTCGATTCGGGTTACGGCCTCGCACTTTTCGTCAGCGGGTCGACGCTCTACGCCGGGGGATTGAATGGTCTTTACGCCAGTACATGCCTGGTCAATCCTGAGGTGACGGTCTCGGCCGCAGATTACTCCGTGGGTTCGATCGTCGAGAAATCGATCGTGGCCGCCTATGGAGTCCAGCTGGCGACAGGGATCGAGATTGCAACTTCGCAGCCGCTGCCGACCTCGCTTGCGGGAACGACCGTCAAGGTCCGCGACAGCAATGGCGTCGAACGCCTGGCGCCGTTGTTCTATGTTTCACCGGACCAGATCAATTATGAAGTCCCGGCTGGAACGGCCACCGGGCCTGCGACTGTAATGATCTTGAATGGAGACGGCTTTGCGGCGATCGGCAGCATGCATGTCAAATTGTCGGCGCCTACGATCTTCACAAACAATTACAGTGGTTCGGGACCTGCCGCAGCGCTCGATGCCTTCACATATGCGCCCGGCCCGTTCAACGCCACTCAATCAAACGGGCAGCCCAATATCCTGGCGGTTTTCGGGACGGGGCTTGGAGGCGACGCCACCGAAGTCTCGGGCGATGTCAGCGGCAGCGTCACTACGCGGCTCAACGGGAATGTGATTGTTACGGCGTATGCCGGGAACGCTCCGGGATATGTCGGCCTCAACCAGTACAACATAATTCTGCCCGAGGGGATCGGCACCGGCACCTATTCACTGACGTTCGCGCGAGGAGGCGTCACAAGCAACACGGTTACGATTTCAATCCGTTGAAATTGTGACCGGCTCAATTTCGTTACCTGATTCAAGGGCAGGGCCATCTGGTTAAGACCAGATGGCCTTGCCTTTCCTGTTTCTCCGATCGCCGCCGGCAGCTTGCAGGCTATCTCGGCCGCCTTCGATTTCGGGTTTTGATCCAGATTGCCGGGCAGGATTTCGATCACAGTGAATCCGGCCTGAATACATGTTTTCAGTATTTTCTCTCGCATCTTTTCTCCAGCTTGATCAATTGACAGCGAAATATAGCCGTTCATGAGGAGCATCTCACTGAACTTTATCTGAACGGTAAAAACCTGGGGCAGATTTTGTTAAGGATGTAAAATTTGCAGCGGACGGGAAACGGCGCCGAATCGCTGTGGTATGATGCGCGGGTCGAGGGGCCCTGAAGAGCCCGGAAATCGCGGTGAATTGTGATGATCAGAAGACCTCCAATGTTGCTGCTGGTGGTTGCGGCGCTGACGGCGCTGCTGCCTCTGCTTGCGGTCCTTCAGTACCGCTGGCTGGGCGAGGTCAGTCTGGGTGAGCGCGAGAGGATGAAGAGAACCCTCGATGCCGGCGCCGGGCAGTTTGCCAGGGATTTCGACAGGGAGATGGGAAACCTGTATGCCGCATTCACTCCGGGCGTGCTGACCGATGAGGGCTCGGGGCACGCTCAGTTGATCGCACAGTATCTGCGCTGGAGGCAGACCTCGACCCGCCCGCAACTGGTCGATCAGATCTACCAGACTTCAAGCGATGCGGGGGGCAATCCCGTTCTCTTCAGGCTCGACCGGGGAGATTTGAAGCTGGTCGAGACTCCCTGGCCCGACAGGCTGAGCCGGCTGAGGGAAGAGATGCTCAGGGAGAACGGCGCGGATAACGCAGCAGAATCAGTTCTCAACCAGATACTGAAGCATCGCCTGCCCGGCATCGCGCCCGAAACCAAAAGCGTTCCGGTCATCAGATTCACGGTCGGACCGATCGACGGCACGATCCCGGCGCTCGTTCTGCATTACTTTCCGCCTCCGGTCAAAAGCGGGGAATTCCCCCGCAGGCCCGCCTATCGCATCGTCACGCTCGACCTTGCCTACATCCGCGAACAGTTCATCCCGGAGCTCGCCGGCAGATATTTCGATATCGGTGCGCATGGCGATTATCTGCTGACGGTTCTTGCAGGGAAGAATCCGGTAGCTCCTCTCTTCGCCTCAGAGCCGGGGAGTCCCGTCGAAAAGGGCGACGTGATGGTCGATTTTATGCGCCTGCCCCGCGAGGAACCAGACAGGTTCATGATTGCGGGCCTGTCGCAGTCCGCCGCGCTGAGCGAAAAGAACGGAGCAAACAGGCGTGTAGCCATCAGCGTCCTGCAGAGTGAAGTCAGGCCGGCGCAGCGTCAGATCGAAGCGAAGACGGGTATTTATGCCCGCTCGCTGGTGACGACGGGAGGTGAAGGCGCATGGCGGCTGGTCGTCAAGCACAGAGCCGGCTCGCTGGAGACCGCCGTCGCGAGCATCCGAAGAAGAAATCTGGCGATCAGTTTCGGGATCCTGATTCTGCTCGGAATCAGCATCGGATTCATCCTGATCAGCACACGCCGGGCGCAGATGCTGGCGGCCCGCCAGATGGAGTTTGTCGCCGGCGTGACGCATGAACTGCGCACGCCGCTGGCTGTCATCTGCTCAGCGGCGGAGAATCTTGCCGACGGCGTGGTCGACAATCGCGAGCAGACGCGGCGTTACGGCGGGCTGATCAGGGATGAGGGGCGCAGACTGACCGGGATGGTCGAACAGGTCCTTGAATTCGCCGGCGCCGAGTCCGGCCGCAAAACCAGCCATCTGGTTCCTGTCTCGCCTGAAACGATCATCGAAGACGCACTGGATGCTTGCCGGCCGGTTCTGACCGGATACGAGGTCGAATGCAGGCTCGATGATGCACTGCCTCAGGTCGCGGCCGACCTTCCGGCGCTCAGCCGCGCGCTTCAGAACCTGATCAACAACGCGATCAAATACGGCGGAGACAGCCGCTGGATCGGCATCCGGGCATACGCGCGGGGCGACGAGCTGGTGATCGATGTCTCAGACAGGGGGCTCGGCATTCCGCCGGCAGAACAATCCCGAATCTTTGAACCATTCTACCGCGGCAGCGAAGTCGTGGCGGCGCAGATCCACGGCAATGGCCTGGGCCTCAGTCTGGTCAGGCGAATCGTCGAGTCGCACGGCGGGCGAATATCGGTCGCCAGCCGCCCGAACGAAGGCGCGACCTTCTCGATCCGCCTGCCGGTCGCATCGCCGCAAACGGTTAACAAACAGGCCGCCGATCAAACCAATCAGGGATATGAGCAAACGGGTTTTGCTGGTTGAGGACGAACCGGGACTGGTTCTGACGCTGACCGACCGGCTGGCGAATGAGGGGTATCGCGTCGAGACCGCTTCAGACGGCGTCTCCGGCCTCGAACGTGCTTCCGAGGGCGGCTTCGACCTGATCATCCTCGATGTCATGCTTCCGCGAAAGAACGGGTTCGATGTCTGTCGCGATCTCAGACAGCGCGGCGTCGAAACCCCTGTCCTGATGCTCACCGCGCGCGGCCAGATCGTCGACAAGGTCGTCGGCCTGAAGCTCGGCGCCGATGACTACCTGACCAAACCCTTCGAAATGATGGAACTGCTGGCCCGCCTCGAAGCGCTCTCGCGCCGCGCGAAGAAGAGCGAAAACGAACAGCCGCAGGGGACATACCAGTTCGGCTCGGTCCGTGTCGACTTCCGCCGCGCGGAGGTCGTCAGGGATGACCGGCAGGTCGAACTCTCCGCCAAGGAGTTCCAGTTGCTGAAATATTTCATCGAGCATCGCGAGGCCACACTCTCGCGCGACGAACTGCTCAACGGGGTCTGGGGCTATGACGCCATGCCCTCTACTCGCACTGTCGATGTTCACATCGCCTGGCTGCGTCAGAAGATCGAGACCAATCCACGCCACCCGCAGTTCATCCTGACCATCCACGGACTCGGATATAAATTCGTCGGTTGAATACGGTGTACCGCATGGGATACCGCCTTCAGGCGGATTTTGCAATGATCAATCGCAGCTCTCATTGATGACCGCAGAACCTGCCTGAAGGCGGTACTCCATGCCGTACTCCATGCTCAAGCGGTCATTTTCTAGTTCCTCGATGAATCGATCGACGGTCAGTTCGGCCAGGGATTCGTCCGGGGTTGTGAGAAGGCAAAGCGAAGTGCCGTCCCCGGGGCTGATGCAGGATCTGAAGAGTCCCGTTCCGTACTGTCTGATGACGCAGGCAATCCATCCTTTCCGGTCGGCCATGATGTTCGTCCTTTCCATTTTTCATCCCTTGATCTGTCTGAGTGAAGTTCGCTTATCTCAAGACGCCGGAAGGCGTCTGAAGTTTCAAAATATTGCCGGCGTCGGAGCCGGACTTCTCATTCCAATCTCATCTGTTTTGATTTAGCATGGCTGGGAAA
>CALBSU010000814.1 GCA_937967285.1 uncultured Acidobacteriota bacterium | reverse complement strand
ACGATGTTGTAGCTGAAATCGTCAGTCTCCCCAACTGAGAGGCCGGGCCTGATCCCGCCTCCGGCGAGCCAGATCGTATAACACCTTGGATGATGATCGCGGCCGTAGTTGTCCGCCGTCAGCTTGCCCTGCGAATAGACGGTCCGACCGAATTCCCCGCCCCAGATGACCAGCGTGTCGTCGAGCAGCCCTCTTTCACGAAGATCCATCAGCAGTGCGGCCGATGGCTGATCTGTGTCGAGGCACTGTTTTCTGATATTACCGGGAAGGTTTCCGTGCTGGTCCCATCCGCGATGGAAGAGCTGAATGAAACGGACGCCGCGCTCAGCCAGTCGTCGCGCAAGTATGCAGTTGAAGGCGAAGGTACCGGGTTTGCGGGCATCGGGTCCGTACCGTTCCCACGTCCGATCAGGCTCATTCGAGAGATCGGTCAGTTCAGGCACGGAAGCCTGCATGCGATACGCCATCTCGTACTGTGCGATGCGCGATTCGATCTCGGGATCATCGTAGCTCTCGGCATTCATCCGGTTCATGACGGTCAGGTCATCGAGGAACCGCTTTCGCGCCGATCTGTCGATGCCCGGCGGATCAGAGAGGAAGAGCACGGGATCTTTTCCGCCGTGAAATTTGACGCCCTGATAATTCGACGGCATGAATCCGCTGCCCCAGAGCCTGTCATAGAGCGGCTGATCGCCTCCGGTTCGACCGACTGAGACCATGACGATGAATGCCGGCAGGTCGCTGTTCTCGCTGCCCAGCCCGTACGAGATCCACGATCCGAGGCTCGGCCGGCCTGCGATCTGAAAGCCCGTCAGAGCAAAGGTGATCGCCGGGTCGTGATTGATCTGTTCGGTATGCATCGACTTGATGAAGGTCAGATGATCGGCGACCTTCGCGGTATGCGGCAACAGTTCGCTCAGGCTTGCTCCGCTCTGACCGTGCTTCTCGAATCGAAAGATCGACGGAGCGACCGGCCAGTTCGATTGATATGCCGTCATGCCAGTCAGGCGCTGCCCCATGCGGACCGACTCCGGCAGGTTCTGTGCGCGGAACTTTTCGAGCCCCGGCTTCGGATCGAAGAGATCGATCTGCGACGGACCTCCCGCCTGGTAGAGAAAGATGACGCGCTTCGCCTTCGGCGCAAAGTGAGTGCCGGCACGGCGCTGTGCCGCAACGTCCTCTTTCATCAGCGATGCGAGCGCCATCGACCCGATGCCCAATCCGCCCGACTTCAGAAATTCCCTGCGCTTCATAATTCCGCCTTCCGGTTCGATAAATGGCTCATTGCCTGGTGATCACCTCGTCCAGATTCAGGATCAGACTGGCGACTGCCGTGAACGCCGCCAGATCGATCCGATCGAGCGAATCGTCGTTTCGCTTTACGCCGACGGCCAGCAGCCGCGCAGCCTCTTCCGGCTTTTCTCTGAAATATCGCCGCTGAGATTCAAGATTGCGACTCAGCGCTTCGAGCTCCCTGCCGGACGGCTTGCGAGCGGTCGCCAGCCTGAATCCCCGGGCCAGACGATCCGACGCATCTCCTGCCGCTTCGGTCATCATCCGCTGCGCCAGAAACCGCGCGGCTTCGACGTAGGTCACATCGTTCATCAGGTTGAGCGCCTGCAGTGGCGTGTTGGTGCGAGTATCGCGGACCGTGCAGAATTCGCGCGCCGATGCGTCGAAGACCTGCATGTTCGGCGCCAGCACCGTCCGCTTCCAGAAAGTGTAGAGCGAACGCCTCCACAGTCCGTCACCCTTGTCCTGCTCGTAACCCGTCAGCCCCGAAAAGGCCATATCTTTATAAATGCCGTCCGGCTGATAGGGCCTGACCGACGGACCTCCGATTCTTTCGACCAGCAGGCCGGAAACGGCCAGCGCCTGATCCCTGATCATCTCCGCCGAAAGACGATTTCTCGGCGCCCGCGAGAGCAGCCTGTTTTCAGGATCGCGCTGCCGCGACTGCTCTGCGACGCGGGATGACTGCCTGTATGTTGCGCTGGTGACGATCGTTCTGATCAGCGACTTGACGTTCCACCCGCCTGAACGGAACTCGACCGCCAGGTAATCGAGCAGCTCCGGATGAGTCGGCAACTCTCCCTGCGAACCGAAATCATCGACCGTCCTGACCAGCCCCGCGCCGAAGAAGATCTGCCAGAAACGATTGACGGCCACACGTGAAGTAAGCGGATTCTTCGGATCGACCAGCCAGCGCGCGAAATCCAGCCTGTTCGATGCCGGATCGACGTAGACCGGCTTTCCCGTCGAATCGGCCTTGAGCGGACTCAGAATCGACGGAACGCCTCTGACGACCGGATCGCCGGGAGCGTCATATGCGCCGCGCCTGAGGATATGTGCCTGCCGCGGCTTCGGCAGTTCGCTCATCACCATGAGCGTCGGAAAACCGTCGGCCATTCGGCTGATCTCTTTTTTAGCCTCATCCACGCGTGCTTTCTGACTCTTGACGTTTGCCGGAGCGCCGGTATCGAGCCAGGCGCTCTCGATCTTGCTGCTCTGGCCTGAAGTGCGTCTTGACTCGGGGATGAGCGAAATTCGAGCGAGCGAATCGGCGCACGAGAGGGCGGCCGTCTCTTCCCGGTCGGGAATTCGCGTGTAGATTCGCACCTCGTCCATCGCGCCCTTGAAGCGCATACCTCCGCCCGCGCCCAGCAGCAGAGGGCGGTCCGGCAGCCCCCAGTAGAGATAGAGGTTCGGCTGAGTCACCTTCAACTTCTGCGGTTGTCCGTCGATGTAGAGGCTGACACGATCGTCATATTGATTGAAGCCGTCGAAGGTGATCAGCACGTGGCGCCACTTCCCGGGCGCGAAGGTCTGCTCGGTCTCCGATCGATATCCGTCGTAATCCCATTCGCGGACCATCTGAAAATGGAACTTGCCGTTCATAAAGAAGAGCCCGATCCCGTCGATTCGAGGCAGCCCGTTCACCTTCTCTTCGGCTCTGTCGGGCATCTTGGCAATGATCGGCCCCGCGTCCGCATTCGCCGGATTGACCCACAGCGAGATCGCGAAACGCTCTCTGAAATCGGTGCTCGTCGACTTGTATCTCAGGTCCGCACGTCGTCCGAGATCGAAATACACTTTCCCGTCGAATGAGGCTGCACGGCCTCCCAGCGGCGACGGCACGAATTCCGGCGTTCCATCCCTGTATGCCGGTTCATCAGGAGGCAGATCGGTCTTCTTGTCCTCGGCTTTACGAATCTGCGGGTTGTGCCACGCCTTCTCGGACTTTTGAAAAATCGGGCCCGTCTCTTTTTCGAATGGAACGTATGCGAGGAGGCTGTCGCCGGGGAACCACTGCGGATCCCCGGTCAGGCTTCGTTCCCAGCGCCTTCGCTGATTTCGGGCTAACGACTTCTGGTACCTCAGGTTGATTCCGGCAATCCGCAGATCGTTTTTGAGCTTGCCCAGCTCACGCTGCTGCTGCTTTGTCGGAGCCTGAATCCATGGCGCGGAGTTCCCCCAGTCGAATGCCCGCCCGTCTTCCGGAATGCTGTTGAAGTATGCGAAGAGCTGGTAGTACTCCTTCTGACTGATCGGATCGAACTTGTGATTGTGGCACCGTGCGCATCCGACGGTCAGGCCTAGAAAGACAGTCGAGGTCGTATCGACGCGATCGACCGCGTATTCGACCGCGTACTCCTCGGGCACGATGCCTCCCTCAGCGTTGATCCTGTGATTGCGGTTGAAGGCGGTCGCTATCACCTGATCGAGTTTCGGCTTCGGCAGCAGATCGCCGGCCAGTTGCTCGATGATGAACTCGTCATACGGTTTGTTGCTGTTGAACGCATCGATCACCCAGTCGCGCCAGCGCCAGGCTGACCGGTCTCCGTCGATCTGATAGCCGTTGGTGTCGGCATAACGGGCAGCATCGAGCCATTTGAAGGCCATCCGTTCGCCGTAGCGCGGGCCGGCGAGCAGCCTCTCGACCAGCTTCTCATAGGCGTCCGGCGATCCGTCACTGAGAAACGCATCGACCTCGGCCGGAGTCGGCGGCAGCCCTGTCAGGTCGAGCGTGACGCGGCGGATGAGCGTTGCGCGATCGGCTTCGGGCTGCGGTTTCAGCCCCTCGCGCTCCAATCGTGAGAGGATGAAATTATCGATCCCGTTGCGAGTCCACGCGGCGTTCTCAACCTTCGGCAATGCGGGCCTGACCGGCGGCTTGAAGGCCCAGTGCGAGTCCCATTCGGCGCCCTGCTCGATCCATCTTTTGAACAGTTCGATCTCGGCATCCGACAGGCGATGTCCGCCGGACCATGCCGGAGGCATCCTGAGAGCGTCATCGTTCGACGTGATTCGCCTGAAGAGCTCGCTCCTGCCGGAGTCACGAGGAACGATTGCGCGCCGGCCTTCTCCCAGATCGGCGCGGCTCGCCTGTTCGGAATCAAGCCTCAGGCGAATCTTCTTCGCCGCGGCATCGGGTCCGTGACAGCTCCAGCATTTGTCTGAAAGCAGCGGCCGGATCTGGCGGTTGAAATCGACCGCTTCCTGAGCCCGGATCGAACCGGGGTCAATGTTGGCGATCGCTGCGCCGATCAGAAGCATCAGAACGATGATTGACGCCTTGGGCAGGCGGGCGTTTTGTGCCACTTCGTCCTCTCCATTAATCAGGTGGATTCTCATGAGAATTGTGCGACGGAACGATACCACTTCACTACCTGCACGAAAAAGGATTCTGCGCCATCTTTCCATGACTTTCGTTCGGCCGCCCGAAGTGATAACCTCACCCAATCCAAAACTGCGGCGCACAGCCGCCGAGAAACATACAAAACCGAAATCCACGAGGTAAGAACATGCGTCGATCGAGAGCGTTGATTCACCTGACGGTACTTTGCAGCCTGATCATCTCAATGTCGTGTTCGCAGACGGATGGTACAGGTGGACTGATCACATCGCTGACCGCGGATCAGGTCACATCCGGACTTCAGGAAGCTCTGATCAAAGCGAAGCCGGGGACAACCATCGAACTCCCCGAAGGCAAATTCAAATTCGACAAGACGCTCTCGCTGACCGTCGACAAGGTGACGATTCGCGGGAAGGGACTGGACAAAACGGTCCTCTCATTTTCGGGTCAGCAGGCGGGCTCCGCCGGGATGCTGGTCAAGGCCGGCGATTTTCTGATCGAGGACGTGGCCATCGAGGACGCTGCCGGCGACGCACTGAAAATAGACGGCGGTACCAACATTACCATTCGCCGCGTCCGCGTCGAGTGGACCGGCGGCCCGAAAACCACCAACGGCCCGTACGGACTCTACCCCGTCACCTGCAAAAACGTGCTGATCGAGGACTCCGTCGCCATCGCGGCATCCGATGCCGGAATCTACGTCGGCCAGTCGGACCAGGTCATCATTCGACGGAATCGCGCCGAGAAGAACGTAGCGGCGATCGAGATCGAAAATACGAAGAATGCAGACGTCTACGATAACGACGTCAGCGACAACACCGGCGGGATAATGGTCTTCAACCTTCCGGATCTGCCCGTTCAGGGCGGCGGAAACGTCCGCGTCTACAACAACAAGGTGATCGGCAACAACAATCCGAATTTCGCACCCAAGGGACAGATCGTCTACAACCTGGCGACCGGGACCGGAATGCTGATCATGGCCGTCAGCAACGTCGAGGTCTTCAACAACGAGATCCGCGACAACAACAGCGCCAACATCAATATCGTCTCCTATCTGTCCGCTTCGAGCGCCGAGGAGATCAAGAATCCGAACTACAACCCATACGTCAACTCAGTCTATGTTCACGACAACAGGATTTCCGGAGGCGGAAAGGAACCTGACAGCCGGCTGCCGAAATGGCAGGCGCTGGCCCAGGCGGCCGGCAAGCCTCTCGGCGACGTGATCTATGACGGTATCGTCCAGCCCGTTGACGGCAAGCCCGGCTCGCCCGCCGACGCAAAAGTCTGCCTGCAAAACAACGGCGAGATCGCTTTCCTGAATTTCGACGGCGGTGGAGGATTCAAAAAGATGAGCCGCGACGCCAAGCCTCATGACTGCTCGATTCCGTCGCTGACCGCGATCAGCCTGCCGAATGCGGAATCGGGAAAAGCCGGAGGTGGAATGTAATGCGGCCGGTTGTATCTGCTGTTCTGACGGGTCTCATCGCAATCTTTCTGATCGGCTGTACGGTGTTCGATGATGGCGGAGTCCGGTCGTTCATCGAGGAGCCTTTCCCGGAGACGCTCTCCGAGTGGCGACTCTTCGCCGGCGGCGATCAGCCGCTGAAACCCAATCAGAGGGTCGTGCCGTACGATCTCAACACACCGCTCTTCTCGGACTACGCCGACAAACACCGCGTCGTCTGGATGCCCGAGGGAACCAGCGCGAAATACTCAGAAAACGACGTCTTCGAGTTTCCAGTCGGGACGGTGATAGCCAAGTCCTTCGCCTATCCCGGGCAGTCGGGCGGGCAGCGGATCATCGAAACGCGGCTCCTCGTGCACGGTAAGAGCGGGTGGGTCGCCCTGCCCTACATCTGGAATGATGCCCAGACCGAAGCGAAACTCGAAGTCGTCGGAGGAACACGCGAGGTCGAGATCAGGAATCACGAGGGCAATCGCGAGAAGATTCGATACAACATCCCCAACACCAACGAATGCGCGCAATGCCACGCTCAGTCGAAGGTTCTGCTCCCGATCGGCCCCAAGGCCCGCAACCTGAACCGCGATTTCGCGTATCCTTCAGGAACCGGAAACCAGCTCGCCCACTGGGCGAAAGCCGGCTACCTGACCGGCGCACCATCACCTGAAAAAGCCCCGCGCGCCGCGGTCTGGAATGATCCGTCGACCGGGTCGCTCGAAGCTCGTGCGCGCGCCTACCTCGACAACAACTGCGCGCACTGCCATCAGGCGACCGGCTCCGCCGGGTACTCGGGCTTCCTGCTCGATCTGAATGAGAAGAATCGCCGGCGGCTGGGCTTCTGCAAAAACCCCAATTCGGCGGGCTATTCGGGCGATCTCCTGTTCGACCTCGTCCCCGGTAAGCCGGATGAATCGATCATCATCTATCGCATGCTCTCGAGACGCCCGAAGGAGATGATGCCCGAAATCGGACGATCCGTACCTCACCCCGAAGGAATCGAACTGGTCCGCGAATGGGTCAAATCTCTGGAAGGCAAATGTGAGTAGAAAGTAGAAAGTAGAAAGTAGAAAGTAGAAAGTAGAAAGTAGAAAG
>CALBSU010000813.1 GCA_937967285.1 uncultured Acidobacteriota bacterium | reverse complement strand
AGAAACGGAAAGAGCATCTTCGGGAAAGCGGCGATCAGAGGCGTCCTGCGGGCCGAGGTCATCGAATCGGCCGCCATCGCGCGCTGAACGACCAGAAAGTCCGTGCACCAGTATCCGAACGAGAGCACGAACCCGAGCCCCATCACCATTCCGAACCACTCGACGCCCATCGGGTTTGCGTCCGGACTGTGCATGTACTTCCACGAATGGACCATCGGCTCGCTGGCCAGCCGCATCTTCAGCCCGTCCCAGCCTCCGACATCGTGGAGCCCCAGAAAGACCAGCGGTATGAATCCGATCACGATCAGGAAGAACTGCAGTACCTCGTTGTAGATCGCCGAGGTCAGTCCGCCCAGGAAAGTGTATGCCAGCACGATCAGCGCCGAGACGATGATCGCCGCATTGAAATCCCATCCCAGCAGCAACTGCAGCAGCTTGCCCATCGCATACATCGAGACGCCCGACGAAAAGACCGTCATCGCGGCGAATGAGATGGCGTTGAATCCGCGCGTCTTCTCGTCGAAGCGCAGCTTGAGGTACTCCGGCACCGATCTGGCGCGGGAACCGTAATAGAACGGCATCATGAAGATCCCGACGAAGATCATCGCCGGAATCGCGCCGATCCAGTAAAAATGCGAGGTGGCGATCCCGTACTTGGCGCCGCTGGCGCCCATGCCGATCACCTCCTGCGCCCCGAGGTTGGCGGACAGAAAGGCAAGCCCGGTGATCCAGGCAGGTATCGATCGGCCGGAAAGAAAGAAGTCCGCGCTCGTCTTCATGTATTTCTTGAGCAGAAATCCGATCCCAAGCACGAAAACGAAATAGATCAGGATGATCGAATAATCGATCAACTGGGGTTCAGGGCGCATTGTGTTGTTCCTTGTTGGGGTTAGAGAACGGTACCGATTTCACCGGATTCCCGCTGCGAGTCGGGCGGCGCCCGGCAGAACCGCCTTATCTCCCAGCGCGGAGATCGCTATCCGGCAGTCGTCAACAGCATCGGGATGGGCCCACCTGCTCGCCTCATCCCGGATTTCGTCAAGGTATGGTTTGAGTGCGATACCGACCGGGCCGCTCAGGACGACCGCTTCAGGATTGAGAACCGCGATCAGTCCGGCGATGGCTCGTCCGAGCCAGCCGATCACGTCAGCTATCACAGCCTGCGCGAGAGCGTCGTCTGCTCTCGCCGATCTGATGATGGTATCGAAACTGAGTCGGGAAGCATCTTCCTTGATCAGTTTGCCGAGCAGGGTGTGAGGTTTCGAGCTCCAGGATTCGATCGCTTTGCGGGTGATCCCGGGCGCCGAGGCCTCGGCGCCGAGCGATCCGTGGTCGCGATAATCGTTCTTCCAGGTCTCTGTGACGGCGAACCAGTCGAGCGCGCCGGCAAGTCCTGAAACGCCGTTGAGAAGCCGGCCGTCAACCAGAATTCCGGCCTCGATCTCCTCTCCGATCGACAGACAGACCACATTCGCCCTGCCCCTGGCCGCGCCGATCCAGTTTTCACCGGCGGCCATGCAGCGGGCCCTGGTATTGATGGCGATCGGCGGGTGAGCGGAGCCCGCGACCGCTGCGCGGGCGCTCCTGCGACCTGCTGCCCGGCGAATATCCAGCCCGTGGTCGGTCAGCATCTGCTCGATCATGCTTTTCAGGTTGACCCGGCTCCACCCGCTCAGATCCGGGATCGAAATACGCCCCGTGGACGGATCGACCCTGCCCGGCGCCGAGATGCCGATCCCCGAGATGTCGGCCCTGCCGCGAGATTCATCGCCGGCCAGCGAAACGATCATCTCAGCCATCGCCGCGGCGACCGCGCGTCTGGTGGTGCGAGGCGTAGGTTTCCGGACTCCGGCCAGAACCTTCCCGCGGGGATCGACCAGACCCGCCATCAGAAGATCGCGCTCGAAGGCTATTCCGATAAAATGCTCTTCGACCGGCTGACGATTCAACCCAACATCATTCTTTTTCACTTTGGATCACCTGGAAACGTTTTTGACCACGGCAAAAGCCGGGGATATTATACATCCCGTTATCGCGAGCAGAAGGATATTAAAACTCATTTCGCCGAAGCGGAGGTCCGAATGTCACGCAAGCAACCGTTGTTCATCATACCGGTCATCATTTTACTGTGCAGCCTGAACGGCTGCGGGTCGAGCAACGACTCGACCGAAACCAGGACTGCCGCCACTCCTCAACCGACCGCCACTCCGCAGCCTGAAGCGTCACCGGCGACTGGAATGAAGACCGCCCCCTCGGGGCTCCAGTACGAAGACCTGACCGTCGGCGTCGGACCGAAACCTTTCCTCGGGCAGACACTGCTTGTCGCCTACGCCGGGTACAACACGAAAGGGATCAAGTTCGACAGCGGAACTATCGATTACAAACCCGGCAAGGACAAGATGATCAAGGGCTTCGAAATGGGCATCATCGGCGCGAAAGGCATCGAACCGATGCGCGAAGGCGGAAAACGCAAGCTGATCATCCCGCCCGAACTTGGTTACGGCGAACGCATCATGGGAACCATCCCGCCCAATTCCACTCTGATCTTCGAAATCGAACTGCTCAAGGTGAGAAGTTCCGGAATGGGCTTCTGAGCTACCTGACCATCGAGAATGCCGTCGGACTGATGAACGATGCGTGAATATTCGATACCGCCTCCGGGTTGGTCCAGCCCGGACGGTTCCTGATGCGGGCCCAGTCGGGATTGACGCGGAACGCGTCCCACGCCTTCTCGCGCGCGGCCATCGAATCGAACCCGACGAGATAGGTCAATTGAGGCATGTTCGCGCCGACGACCGCCTCGCCGAAGAAGACCGTCGCGAAGCCGCAGTCGCGGAAGATCTTGATCTCCTCCTGATTGAACATATCGACCTTGTTGCGCAGACCGGACGCGTTCGGCGCCTCGTAGGTCCGCAGCTCGAAGATCCTCGGCTGGCGCGACGGCTCCGGAATCTCCATCTTCGGATGAGAGTCGAAGGCCCTCAGCAGAGTCGATTCCACCCTGACGTAAGGCAGTTCCCCTCCCGCTTCGAAATCGCGCACGGCCCTGGCGAAATCCTTATCGCCGGCCAGCCGGCTGATCGCCGTCCCCATGTCGCCGAGCGTCGGATGGTCGATGACCACGATCAGCGCAGGGCTCCTGAGCCCTGATACGACCGAAAAGCATCCGACCGGGCCGATCCCGTGCCGCTTCATCGCGCCCATGAAATGGTTCTTAAAAAAGTCCTGGATGCGCTCCGGTTTGATATCGTTCCGCAACTGATAAGTGCGCAGCTCGTAATAATGGTTGGCGTCGGCCGCAGCCCTCACCGCATCCCCGACCGCTCCGGTCAACCCGACCGCCAGACCGGTCTTTATTACATCTCGCCGTTTCATCGTGATGCCTCCTGAATTTGAGTTTCCAGTATGTAGACGAGCTTCTGAAATCTCGTAATTTCTGCAATCATGCCAGTAATAATCTATCGGGTTTCACTGGAAACTGGAAACCGGAAACTGGAAACTCAAACAAGGTGGGCAAAATGACCAAAAAAACTGACACCATGACGAGGCGCGATTTCGGCAGGCAGGCTGCAGCGGCGGCGCTGCTGGCATCGACGTCCGGCATGACGGCCGCGGCATACGACCGGATCATCGGATCGAACGACCGGATCAGGCTCGGAGGCATCGGACCCGGCGACCGCGGCGCCGGCCGTCTGGCTGCCGCAAGGAAGCTCGGCGCTGAGATCGTCGCGCTGGCCGACGTCAACCGCGGCATGCTCGATCGCGCGCTCAAGATCATCGAGACGCCCGTCGAAAAGACCTACGTCGATTACCGCGAACTTCTGACCCACAAGGACCTCGACGGGGTGATCATCGCCACGCCCGACCACCTCCACCATCAGACGCTGATCGATGCGGTCAACGCCGGCAAGGATGCCTACATCGAAAAGCCGCTCACGCGGACGATCGAGGAGGGCGAGGATCTCGTCAGGAAGGTCGGCAGGTCGAAACAGATCGTTCAGGTCGGCAATCAGCGGCGCAGCGGAGAGCATTTCAAAAAAGCGCGCGAGATCGTCGCCTCGGGCGGCATCGGAGAGATCCGCTTCGTCAGGATCTGGGATTTCCGCTATCGTCCGGTCGATCCCTACATCAAGCGATCGAAGGACCAGACGCTCTTCCGCGAGGACCTGATCGACTGGCCGCGCTTTCTGGGCAAGGCGCCGAAACGTCCCTACGATGCGAAACGCGCTTCCGGCTGGCGCTGGTACTGGGATTACGCCGGCGGGCTGATGACCGACATCGGACCGCACTGGCTGGATGTCGCGATGTGGATCACCGGTTGCGACGGCCCGCTGAGCGTCTCATGCAACGGCGGGAAGTATCAGAACATGGACTGGGAGACGCCCGACAACGTTCACGCCATCCTCGACTGCGGCACCTTCGCCATCGTCTTCATGGTCCAGTTCATGAACGGTCAGGAATATGACGGCGGAGCCTTCTACGGCATCGATGGATCGATCATTCAGGAGAACCATCGCGGCCTGATGGTGAGATACGACAACAAGCGTCGCGAGGTCGAAAGCTGGAAGATCACGGATGAGAATACGCCTCACATGCAGAACTTCCTCGATTGCATGCGCAGCCGCCAGAAACCGAACTCTCCCGTCGAGCTCGCCAATCGCGTGCTGCTCGGCGCTCACCTGGCGAATGAATCCTTCCGCTCGGACCGCCGCGTTCATTGGGATCCGGTGGGATGGAAGAGGAAGTAGGCGGTAAGCAGTAGGCGGTAGGCAGTAGGCGGTAGGCAGATTAGTTGTTAATATTGATGAATAATTCTTGACGGCCACCCCCGTTTGGAGGTGGCATGTGGCCGGAAAAAATTATCAGGATTTGATCGTTTGGCAGCGATCGATGGATCTTGTCGTAAAAGTATATGAAGCGACAAGACTGTTTCCACCTGAAGAAATTTATGGACTATCGAGCCAGCTCAAGCGAGCTTCCGTATCAATTCCTTCAAACATCGCGGAAGGGCAAGGTAGAAATTCCGTCAATGATTTCAGGCGATTTCTGCTTATCAGCTACGGCTCACTGCGGGAAGTTGAAACTCAGATTCTGATCTCTCGCCGTCTGAACTACCTTGATAGTGATCAGGTCGAAATTTTGCTGGCTATGACCGGTGAAATCGGCAGGCTAATCAACGGGCTGATAAACTCACTCGATCGAAAATAGTACCTGTTTAATCACCACCTACTGCCCGCCGCCTACTGCCCTCTACTCTCCGCCCAGCGGGCGAGCCGGACGAACGGTAATCCCATCAGGAAATAGATCGCGGCAGCCAGGAGCCCTGCCCCAATATAATCATAATAGGTCGATGCGAGCTGGCCGTAGACCTTGGTCAGCTCGACCATCGTGATCACAGAGACGATCGACGAGTCCTTGAAGAGGGCGATGAAGTCGTTGGTCACGGGCGGGATGACAAGTCGCATCGCCTGCGGAACGATGACGTGACGCAGCGACTGGCCGCGCGTCATTCCGAGCGAGAGCGCGGCCTCCATCTGTCCGCGCGGTATGGCCTGGATGCCGGCGCGGTAATTCTCGGCCTCGTATGCGGCATAGTTCAGCCCGAGCCCGATGATGGCCGCCGTCAGCGGCGACAGTCGGATACCGATGTTGGGCAGGCCGTAAAAGATCAGATAGAGCTGAATCAGGAGCGGCGTGCCGCGAAAGATCTCGACGTAGGCCCGGGCCAGCCAGCTGAAAGGCTGTGGTGCGTATAGATAGGTCAGAGCCAGAGCCAGGCCAAGTGCGATCGCCAGAGCCATTCCCGTCACCGATATCAGCAGGGTCATCGGCGCGCCTTTGATCAGCATCAGCTTGAGATATCCGGCGTAACGCTCGATCCGCTCGCGCCACGTCAGCGGCCGGGTGATCGTTTCGGTGAAGCGCTCGAGCTCGCGACTCTGCTGAGCTCCCTCAACCGGCATTCCGAAGAGCTTCCCGGTCTCGCCGTTCCAGATGCCCCATTTTTCATAAATTTTCTTCAATTCGCCGTCGGCGATCAGCTCGGTCAGCGCCTGATTGACCTGGCGCAGCAGCTCCTGATCGTTCTTGCGGACGGCGATGCCGTACTCCATGTACTCGATGCTCGGGCCGGTGAACTTGAGCTTCGGATTGGGGCGGCTGTAATAGACCGCGATCGGCCAGTCCATCAGGACGGCGCTCAGCCTGCCGTTGGCCAGATCGTCATAGGCGTTGTTCTG
>CALBSU010000812.1 GCA_937967285.1 uncultured Acidobacteriota bacterium | reverse complement strand
GGATTGGTCAGCGACGGAAATGTCGAGACCATGCGGGCGGGCTGATTGAAATGCCGGAATCCGCCTTCAGCCTTGAGATCGGCGATCACCTGCCACGGCACTCCGTCCAGAATCAGAACAAGACGCCGCGGGCCGGATTTTCGCGCGGGCGCTTTCCCTCCCACCAGCGAGGCGATCGGAAGAATCGCGATACATATTAATAGATATAAAGGCAGAATCAGCCGTCCGAGCTTCATTGATAAATGCTTCCTCAAAAAAATCCCTGTGCCGGGCTTGATCGAGCAGCAGCAACGGGCCGCCCGGCACAGGTTAAACAAGTTCAATTCAACGATTCTGCTCTGATAATTGCAAGGCTGGTGCCACAGGGGACACCTCCAGCAAGCCTATTGAATGCAACATTTAGCATTCAGCTCGTCGTAAAAAGACGGAAGCCGGACGCAGGATTAATGCTGCATGTGTCGTAATTTGCGGACCCGGGCTCACTGATCATCGACGACAAAGCGGCGGCTGAGGCCGAGGTCCTTCAGTTTCTGTTGCAGGCTCTGCCGGTGCATGCCGATGCGTTCGGCGGCGCGGGTGACGTTTCCGCCTGCTTCGTTGAGGATGCGCTCGATGTAGAGTTTCTCGAATTCCCTGCGGGCGGCGCGAAAGTCATCGGTAAAGGGAACGGATAAAAGCTCGTCGGACTGCTCTTGCACGGTCGCCGGGTTTCGGAGTTCCTCGGGAAGATCGGCGGCGGTGAGCGTATCGCCGGAGGCGAGGACGGCGCCGCGTTCGATCGAATTGCGGAGCTCCCTGACGTTGCCCGGCCACGGATAATCGATCAGAAGTTTGAGCGCATCGCGGCCGATGGCGGTGCAGGCGAGGCGATATTTCGAGGAATAGCTTTGAAGGAAATGCTCGGCCAGCAGAGGGATGTCCTCACGCCGGTCGCGCAGCGGAGGCAGATCGATCTGGATGACGCGCAGGCGGTAGTAGAGGTCCGCGCGGAACTTCTCCGCTGAGACGGCGGCCGACAGATCGCGGTTGGTTGCGCTGATGACGCGGACATCGACGGGGATCTGATGAGAACCGCCGAGGCGCTCGATGGTTCTCTCCTCGAGAACCCGCAGGAGCTTGGCCTGGGTATTGAGGCTCATATCGCCTATCTCGTCGAGGAAGATGGTGCCGCCGTCGGCCAGTTCGAACTTCCCCTTGCGCAGGCCCGCCGCGCCGGTGAATGCTCCGCGCTCGTGACCGAAGAGCTCCGATTCGATCAGTTCGCCCGGCAGAGCGGCACAGTTCATGGCGACGAAGGCGCCCTTCCGCGCGCCGTGCTCGCGCGCGGCGCTGAGGTCGTGGATCGCGCGCGCGACCAGCTCCTTGCCGGTGCCCGATTCGCCCTGAATGAGAACCGTCACGTCGGTTGCGGCGACTCTGGCGATCGTCTCGAACAAAGACCGCATGCTCCGGCTGGCGCCGAGCAGGTCGCCCATCCCGCGGGCCTCGCGAAGTTCCGATCTGAGGCGTTCGTTCTCGCGCCTCAGACCGGCTGCGTCGATCGAGTTCTTGACGACCAGCCGCAGTTCGTCGAGTTCGAACGGTTTGGCGAGGTAATCGTAAGCTCCGGCCTTGATCGCCTCGACCGCGGTCCGTTCGGTCCCGTGCGCGGTGATCATGACGACCGGGGCCGGCACGCCCGACTCCTTCAGCTCGCGCAGATAATCCAGCCCGCTCGCGCCGGGAAGGTTGATATCGAGCAGGATCAGGTCGGGCATCAGCGCCTCGACGGCGGCCTTCGCCTCTTCGACGTTCGCCGCCTCGCGAATCTCATAGTCTTTGAGCGCGCGCCGCATGCCGTATCGCGCGGGTTCCTCGTCATCTACGATCAATATCACTGGATTGTCCATGGGCATCATTTCAAACCGGAATCGACGGGAACGACCAGATCGAATCTGGCGCCTCTGCCGTTTTCGACGGGACTGGTCAGGGTAATCGTTCCGCCCGCCTCGATGACGCGTCGCTGAGTGATCGCCAGACCGAGCCCCGTGCCCCTCTGCCGGGTGGTGAAGAACGGTTCGAAGATCCGCTGGTGCAGTTCCGGCGGGATCCCGGGGCCGTTGTCGATGACGGAGAGACGCACTCTGCCGGGCCCGTGCGACAGGCTTTCGATCACGACCCGCCCGTTCTCACCCGGACCGAAGGATTGTACGGCATTGAGGACCAGATTGAGCAATGCTTCCTGCAGAGCGGGCGCCAGATCGCCGCGCAGTTCCGGGTCGTCCGATATCCGGGATGAGACGGCGACGCCCGCCTGATCCGCTTCGGCTGAGGCGAGCACGATGACCTGCTCGACGATCCGGCTCACCCGGGCCGACGACGAAGCCACGACGGCCGGCCTTGAAAAGCTGAGCAGATGCGAAACGCTGCGGTTGAGCCTGTCGATCTCGCCGACGATCAGGTCCAGATCGCGACCATACTCGCCGCTGACGGAATCGTCCTCCCGCATGACCTGCGCGATCGACTTGATGGCGCTGAGCGGGTTTCTCACCTCGTGCGCGACGGTCGCCGCCATCTGCCCGAGCGAAGCCAGGCGCTCGCGCTGAGCAAGCCGGCGTTCGAGCATGACCTTCTCCTCGAGCAGCCGACAGTTCTCGATCGCGACGGCGATGTGACCGGCCAGGACGATCAGGATCTCGCGTTTCTCGGCGTTGAGCGATTGCGGACTTCCGGCAACTGTCAGCAGGCCGACCACGCGGCCTTCACGCCAGAGGGGATATCCCGCCAGGACTCCCATCCGGTCGAGCATCGCCCGGTCCTCGATCTCTGTGGCCTGCCGATCCTCGGCCTGCCGTGCCGCGACAGCCTGTTCGCCCGTCAGTCCGGCGCGCGGAACGATCCGGACCTCTTCCAGTTCGAGCGCCTCGCGCAACTTCGCCTCGGCGAAGTCGATGAACCGCGCCAGCTCGCCATAGACCGCAGCCGCATCGCCGACCTGCGAGACGAGATCCCGATAGAGCCCGACTTCACGCCTGAAGAGCGCCCGCAGATACTTGTCCGTCAGACGCCGCAGCGGCTCGGCCAGTCCGATCAG
>CALBSU010000811.1 GCA_937967285.1 uncultured Acidobacteriota bacterium | reverse complement strand
TCGTCCTGCGCGATGCCGACCTCGAACGCGCGGCGAATGCGGCCGTCTGGGGGGCGTTCTCGAACTCCGGGCAGGTCTGCATCTCTGTCGAGCGGGTCTATGTCGATGAGACGGTAGCCGATGAGTTCATCAGAAGAGTCGTCGAAAAGACCCAGGCGCTGCGCCAGGGCTCAGCGGGAGCGGATGTCGGCGCCATGACCTATCCCGATCAGATCGAGGTCGTCGAGTCGCATGTCGAGGACGCCCGCGCCCGCGGAGCAAAGGTCCTGACCGGCGGGCGTCGAAATCCTGACCTCCCGGGACGCTTTTACGAACCGACCGTCCTGACCGGCGTGGACCATTCGATGAAGATCATGACCGAGGAGACTTTCGGGCCGGTGCTCCCGATCATGCGTGTCGGCAGCTCCGAAGAAGCGCTCCGACTGGCCAACGATTCGATCTACGGGCTGAATGCGAGCGTCTTCGCCGGCAACAGGTCGGAAGGCGAGATGATCGCCGCCCGGATCGATGCCGGCATCACCTGCGTCAACGATGTGATCGCGGGTTTCGGCGTTACCGACGCGCCGTCCGGCGGCCTCAAGGAGAGCGGGATCGGCAAGCGCCACGGCGTCGAGGGGATCAGACGTTTCTGCCATCAGAAGGTGATCGTCACCGACCGCTTCGGAATGAAGAACGAACTCTTCTGGTATCCGTATTCCGCCGCCACAGAGCGCGCGCTCGACAAAATGCTCGGCGTCGTATTCTCGACCGGTTTGAAAGCGAAACTGAAGTCACTATTCGGTAAATAGCCGATGAAGAGAACAGGAATATTACTCACAGCGCTCGCTGTTTTCACTGCCGTATCGATATACTCAGGGTTCTCCGTCTTTCCGCAGTCCCGGAATTCGAGGGCGATCCTGACGATTCCGCCTCCAGCGCCGGATCATCGCATTCAGTACGGTTCCGAACCGCTTCAGTTCGGGGAGTTGCGATTGCCGGCGGGCAGGGGGCCGCATCCGGTGGCAGTGATCATTCACGGAGGCTGCTGGATGTCCGAGTACGGACTCGCGTACATGGGGCACATGGCGGCGGCCCTCGCGAAGGAGGGCGTCGCCACCTGGAGCATCGAATACAGGCGTGTCGGCGATGCCGGAGGCGGCTGGCCCGGGACATTCCGGGATGTCGCGGCCGGGACCGACTACCTTCGCGTTCTGGCCTCGAAATATCCGCTCGACCTCGGGCGCGTGATCGTGGCCGGCCACTCCGCCGGAGGTCATCTGGCATTGCTGCTTGCGGCCCGGGGGGATTTGCCGGGCCAGGCCTCCGATCCGCTGAAATTGAGCGCCGTCGTGCCGATGGCGGCAATCACGGATCTGCGCCGGACGGGAACAGCCTGCGACAGTTCGGTCAGCATGCTGATGGGAGGTTCCGCCGCTGAGCGCGCGGAACAATACGACATCGCTTCGCCGATCAACAGGCTCCCGATCAGGACAAGTCAGACCTTCATACACGGCGAGGACGATCGGATCGTTCCACCCGGCATGGTCAGGGATTATGCCGAAGCCGCCAGAAAACGGGGCGATGATCCCGGAGTGATTCTGATACCGAAAGCCGGTCACTTCGAAATCGTCGATCCCGAATCCTCCGCCTGGCCGAAAGTTCGGGAGGAAATTTTGAGATTAATCAAAACGGTAGTAAGTAAAAAGTAAAAAGTAGAAAGTAGAAAGGAAGAAGAATTTAACTCGGCGATAATAAAATTCAGTTGCTTTTGAGAATCCCTTTTCACTTTCTACTTTTTACTTTCTACTTATTTTTAAGGAGCATTACGCATGAACAACACGCCTGAAACAGGTGGGAAAAAGATAGTCATCACCGCGCCGCTGACCGAGACGATCGATCACGCGGGATATTTCATCCAGATGGGTATGGCATCGATGCCGATCTGGATGGAAGGGGTGATGAATAAAAAATATCCGCAGTGGCGGGAGGTCGAGTACAACTCTGACGGTTCTGCCCGTTACATGCCCGCCGGTGTGAGGCTGGTCGAGGCGGCGCTCCTGCGGGAATACTCGCCTGAGGATATCGTCTGCTGCTTTCCGGATGATCTCGACAAATTCATCGGGCCGGAGACGCGTGTGGTCGCTGTCTCGACGCACAACCCGCTGGGCGTCACCTTCGCGGCGGGAGTCTATACCTCGATCTTCGGATCGTCGAAGATGCCGATCAATTCGCACTATTCGCGGCTGATGTTCGAGAAGATCAAGTCGAATCCGCACCGTTCCGGATTCAAGGTCATCGTCGGCGGTTCCGGCGGCTGGCAGATTACGCAGACCGATTCATTCGATGAGTTGAGCGTCGATTGCGTAGTCGAGGGGCGGGCGGAGTCCGAGGAGACGATGCAGATCTTCCGCGATGCGATCGAGGGGCGACCCGTTCCGCGCGAGATTGAGGTCGCGCATCCGAAGGACCGGGACGCGATTCTGGTTCCGAAGTCGAGGACGACCTTCGGCGTGGTCGAGATGACGACGGGATGCGGCCGGCGCTGTCAGTTCTGCGTGCCGGACCTCAACCCGCAGCTCGACATGCCGAAAGAGAAGATCATGGCGGCGGTCGATGCCAACGTTCGCGACGGCAACCGGCAGATCAGCCTGGCGACTGAGGACATGTTCATCTGGGGTCAGGTCCACACTTCGACGCCGTTCTACTTCCCGAACCGCGAGGCGCTGCTCGATCTCTATCAGTCCGTGATCGACACTCCGGGCGTCGATCAGCACGTGCTCAGCCACTCGACGATCGCCCCGGCGGTGGTCGATCCGGTGCTGATCAAGAAGCTGTCGGAGATGCTGCTGCCCAAGAGCCCGATCCATCTGCCTTATCTCAGCTCGCATCCGCAGAAGAAGGCGCTCTCGCCGCTGATCGGACTCGAGACCGGATCGGTGCGAATGGCAAAGAAGATCATGCCCAGTAAGGGCGTTCCGTTCCCGATCGACGAATGGCCGTCCGTCGTGCTCGAAGGGCTGCGTGTGCTCAACGAAAACAACTGGTTCCCGGTCATGACTCTGATCGTCGGCAGTCCCGGAGAGACCGACGAGGACGTGATGGAGACGCTCGATCTTGTTTACGAGATGGAACGCCGCAACCTCTTCGCGTTTCTCGTCCCGTCGATCTTCACTCCTTTGCACGATACCCGGATGGAGAAGGCGCAGGGAGTCTCGGAGACGCGACAACTAACGCCGCTGCAGTGGCAGCTGCTGATGAAGTGCTGGAAACTGAATCTGCGCCCCGGGCTCTATAGCTGGTGGGGGCCGATCGCATGGCGCACCGGCGCTCTCGCGCTCTGGGCCTGGAAACTGCGCAAGATCAACGGTCCTAACTTCACCTGGCCGCTCTTCATGTTCGCGTCGGCGCTGCCCGAGGACATGATGGCGAAGATGGGCAAGATCTATGTCGGCAAACCGCTCAAGACTAAATCCCGCAGGGAACTGCTCGAGCTGATCCGTCCGAACCAGCAGCAGTTCCTGCGCGAAGACTGCGGAGATCTGCCGGCCGGATGGAAAACCGCCGGCAAGCCGCTCGACGTGCTCAAGGCTGAGATCCTTTCAGCCGGCGATTGATCGTCGACTCGCAGTATTCGTTTAAGGAGTTACGGGTTTGCTCTACATGATCATTGAGCATTTCAAGGAAGGCGATCCCCTTCCGGTCTACCGTCGCTTCAGAGATCGAGGCCGTCTCGCTCCCGCAGGACTCGAATACGTCGCCAGCTGGGTTG
>CALBSU010000810.1 GCA_937967285.1 uncultured Acidobacteriota bacterium | reverse complement strand
CTGATCGGTCTTCTGGCGGTGATCGGAACAGTACTGGCGCTCTATCTCGCAACAGTCATCTACTTCATCAGCACGGGACGCGAAGTCAGGACGCTGACGATGATTCCCATGCTCGGGCTTGTCGTCGCTGCGCTACCATCTATAATTAATTTGAAAGCGATACAGGCTGAGATCGCAAAGCGCGAATCTCAAAAATGACGGAAAAAGGCGCAAATCAGAAATGCGTCATTGAGAACAGCAAAACTGAAAGGAAAAGGCATGTCAAAGAAACTGGTTTCTTCTCTGATGACTTTAGTGTTCGCGTTGGGTCTGGCCGTGATGGCGAATGGGCAGGGAAGCGTTACGCTGACCGGCCATATCGTCGACAAGGCCTGCTCGGCCCGCGTCGCCAAGAAGGACAACCCGCAGGAGGCCGCCGCCGGTCACACGAAGAACTGCGCCCTGATGGAGGGCTGCGCCAAGAGCGGTTTCGGCATCTTCGCCGACGGCAAATATGTCGAGTTCGATGAGAAGGGCACGGCCATGGCCAAGGCCGCGCTCGAGAAGAGTTCGAAGGACAAAGGCGCAACCTTCAAGGTTACCGGTAAGATGATGGACGGCAAGCTGGCCGTCGAGAGTCTCTCCGAAACCGAGTAATCCGGCCAGAGAATCATCCACGAAAAACACGAAGACTCACAAAGTTGATCTGCTTTGTGAGTCTTCGTGTTCTTCGTGGATGATTTATTTCCGGTGGCTCAGCGTCCGCCTTTCATCGCCTCGATGTACATCCGCTCGGTGTACTCCTTGACCATCCGGCGTGCGCTGTAGATTGGAGCCGCGGTCCTGATGGCCTCCTTGATCAGCTTGACCCATCCGCGGGGGACTCCGTCGCTGTCGCGGTCGAAGTAGAGCGGAACCACCTCCTCCTCGAGAACCCTGTAGAGTTCGTTGGCGTCGGCGATATCGCGGTCTTCGTCGCTGATTCCTTCCGGAATGTTCGGAGCGATGGCCCATCCGTTGCTGCCCTGATATCCCTCATACCACCAGCCGTCGAGGATGCTCAGATGCGGAACGCCGTTGAGCGCTGCCTTCTGCCCGCTGGTGCCGCTGGCTTCGAGAGGCGGTCTGGGATTGTTCATCCAGACATCGACGCCGCGGACCAGATACTTGGCGACGTGAATATCATAGTCCTCGACGAAGGCGATCCGTCCGCCGATGCCGTGATCGCGGGCGAGCTGGTAGATCTCGCTGATCAGGCTGCGTCCCGGCGCGTCGGCCGGGTGCGCCTTGCCGGCGAAGATGATCTGCACCGGACGCCATTCGTTGTGCATGATCTCTTTCAGTCTGACGAGGTCGCTCAGAACGAGCTGGGCCCGTTTGTAAGTAGCGAAACGACGCGCGAAGCCTATCGTCAGCGCGTTCGGGTCCAGGAGCGTTCCGGCGGTGAGCACCTGCGTGGCATCGGCGCCCTCAGTGATCCAGTCCCGGCGGGCGCGTTCGCGTATGAAATTGAGAAGGCTCGATTTGAGTTGCGTTCTGACATTCCACAGCTCGGCATCGGGTATCTCATCGATGCGTGTCCAGAGGGTCGGATCGTCGTGCTTGTCCAGCCAGTCGTGGCCCAGATACTTCGAAAACAACCGGTCCATCTTCGGAGCGACCCAGGTCGGAGTGTGCACTCCGTTGGTGACGTGCGTGATCGGCACCTCATCGACGGTCCGCTCGGGCCACATCGAATGCCACATCTGTCGCGAAACCTGGCCGTGCAGCTTGCTCACGCCGTTGTGATATCCCGACAGCCTCAGCGCCAGCGCCGTCATGTTGAAATTGACCCCGCCGTAATGGTCCGGATATTCCCCGAGAGCCAGAAACTGCTCCCGGTCCAGCCCCATCGATCCCCAGAAATTGTGGAAATGCTTCTCGACCAGGTGAAAAGGAAACGCGTCGTGACCGGCGGGGACCGGAGTATGCGTGGTGAAGACGGTCGTCGCACGGACACTGTCGACCGCATCGGAGAACGACGTCCCGTTCTGTACCATCGTCCGGATCCGCTCCAGCATCAGAAAAGCCGCATGTCCCTCGTTGGCATGAAAGACCGCCGGCCTGATCCCCAGGCGCTCCAGCATCCGCACGCCACCGATCCCCAGAACCATCTCCTGGCGGATCCTCGTCTCCTGATCGCCGCCATAGAGCCGCGCTGAAAGCTCGCGGTCCCAGGGTTCGTTCTCCTCCACGTCGGTATCCATCAGATAGAGCGACAGCGAGCCGAGCCTGACGCGCCAGACCGAGACGTAGATCACATGTCCGTCCAGGTGCAGGTCCAGCAGCCCTCCCTCCGACTCGCGCGAGATGACGCATTCCATCGGCGCCGCGCTGTAATCCAGCCGCTCGTATATCGCTTCCTGGCGCCCCTCCGAAGTGATCGTCTGCTTGAAGTAGCCCTGCGGGTATACGAAACCGACTCCTACCAGCGGCACTCCGAGGTCGCTCGCCTCCTTGCAGTGGTCCCCGGCCAGAATCCCCAGACCTCCAGAGTAGATCGGCAGCGAGATGTGCAGACCGAACTCCGCCGAAAAGTAGGCGATCGACTGACCCGCCAGCTCGGGCCAGGTCTCCGAAAACCACGATCCTTTGCCCTCAAGGCACTTGTCGAAGGCCAGCATGATCCCGTCATACTGCCTCAGAAAGACAGGATCGACGGACGCTGCTTCCAGCTTCGCAGGCGAAACCTGCTGCAGGAATTTGACGGCATTGTGATTCGTCAGCTCCCACAGCGTCCTGTCGACATGCTTGAACAACCAGCTTGCATTCTGATGCCAGCTCCACCACAGGTTGTGAGCCAGCTCATTCAATCGCGATATCCGCTCCGGCAACGTTCTTTCTTCTCTCTTTATGCTCATTGACTACTTTCCTTCCAGTTGGCCCGTCGGCGCCCTGAACCTCTTGCTTATCTCCCACTCAAAGATTCCAACATCAACCTCTCAATTTTGTTACGAAAGGTGAATATCATCTTGACAAGTTTTGTCCTGGACGAAATCTTGTGCGGGTCAGGGAACCAGCGAACGAACAGGCACTTTACCGAACGATTATGCAGCCGTCAACCTGATCCGGGAGTCGTCGCGGGGGCCCAAAATCGCCCGATTTCTGGTATGATAGGGTTCTCTGGAAGTCGCGTCAGCGCAATCTATAAGTGCATAAATATCAACAATTAGAGCTGAAAGGGAGAGCCGGTCTTGATTCAGTATCACGATCTGATGAAACACGTCCTGGAAAACGGCGTAAAAAAAGATGACCGGACGGGAACGGGAACGATCTCGGTCTTCGGCTACCAGATGCGTTTTGATCTGGGCGAGGGATTCCCTCTGGTGACGACCAAGAAACTTCACCTCAAGTCGATCGTCCATGAATTGCTCTGGTTTCTGAAAGGGCAGACCAATGTCGCGTATCTGCGCGATCATGGTGTGACCATCTGGGACGAGTGGGCGGACGAGAACGGGGACCTCGGGCCGGTATACGGCGCGCAGTGGAGGTCCTGGCGAACGGCTGACGGACGCGTTGTCGATCAGATCTCGCAGGTCATCGACCAGATCCGGACCAGCCCTGATTCGCGAAGGCTGATCGTCAGCGCCTGGAATGTCGGCGAGCTGGACAAGATGGCCCTGCTTCCATGCCATGCGCTCTTTCAGTTCTACGTCGTCAACGGGCGACTCTCCTGCCAGCTCTATCAGCGATCGGCCGATATCTTTCTCGGCGTGCCGTTCAACATCGCCTCGTACGCGCTGCTGACGATGATGATCGCTCAGGTCTGCGATCTCGAACCGGGCGAGTTCATCCACACCTTCGGCGACGCGCACCTCTATCTCAATCACCTCGAACAGGCCCGCCTGCAGCTCGAACGCGAACCGTTCCCGCTGCCGCGGATGAAGATCAATCCCGGGGTGAAGGATATTTTCGAGTTCAAATTCGAGGATTTCGAGCTGATCGGTTATCGCTCGCATCCTCATATCAAGGCGCAGGTGGCAGTGTGATCGTATCGATTATCGTTGCAATGGACAGGAATCGCGGGATAGGCGTCGAAAACCGGCTGCCGTGGCATCTGCCGGACGACATGAAACGGTTTCGTGAGCTGACCATGGACCATCATCTCGTGGTCGGCCGAAAGACGTGGGAATCGATCGGCCGGCCTCTGCCGGGCAGGCGGATGATCATCCTGACGCGAGATCCGGCATTCAAAGTCAATGGCTGCGTCACGGCCGGATCGCTGATCGAAGCCGCGGCCATAGCACGATCGCAGGACGAGACCGAACTCTTCATCGGCGGTGG
>CALBSU010000809.1 GCA_937967285.1 uncultured Acidobacteriota bacterium | reverse complement strand
GCGGCCCTGGCGCGGCTGATCGATGCGCGGATGGCATCGCGAACCATGTCGTGAACGATGGTGCCGCGGACGAAGCGGACCTCGGTCTTGGCGGGATGGACGTTGACGTCGATCTCGTGCGGCGGCAGCTCGACGAAGAGCATCGCCGTCGGATAAACGCCCGACGGGATCATGGCGCGATATGCTTCATTCAGCGCGCTGTTGAGCACCTTGTCTCGGACGTAGCGGCCGTTGATGAAGAAGTACTGACTGTCGCGGCTCTTTCTTCCGGCCGACGGGGAGGAGACATAGCCTCGCACGCGCATCTCGCCTGACTCCCCGGCAACCTCGATCAGGTCGCCGATGAACTCTTCGCCGAAAAGCTGGTAGGCGCGCTCGCGCAGGTCGGCCGCGGTCGAAACGTGAATCGTCTCGCGACTGTTGTTGATCAGCCGGAATGAAAGGTCCGGATTCGCCAGCGCGTAATGCGTGATCATGCTGGCGATGTGGAAGTTTTCCGTGCTCTCCGAGCGGAGGAATTTTCTGCGCGCGGGGACGTTGAAGAAGAGGTCGCGGATCTCGAACTCGGCGCCGCGCGAGAATGCCGTATCGCGGACATTGAGCAGGCGGCCGCCGCTGATCTCGATCTCGGTGCCGGTCAGTTCTCCCTCGATCTGTGTTCTCAGCCGGACCTTGGAGACCGAAGCGATGGAGGCGAGGGCCTCTCCGCGAAAGCCGAGAGTGAGTATCATCTCGAGGTCTTCGGCGCTTTTGATCTTGCTGGTGGCGTGGCGCTCGAAGGCGATGATGGCGTCGTCGCGCGTCATTCCCTCGCCGTCGTCGCTGACGCGGATCAGGCGGCGGCCTCCTGTTTCGATCGTCACCTCGATGCTGCGGGCGCCGGCGTCGATCGAGTTCTCGATCAGCTCCTTGACGATCGAGGCCGGGCGCTCGACCACCTCTCCGGCGGCTATCTTGTTGGCCAGACTGTCGGGCAAAACTCTGATCTTCGACATAATTCAATCATTCTACCTGAATTGTCGGATTTGATCACGACTGACGCCGGGCCGCCGATCTGGTACAATCCGACGAATTTCTTGCGCTTATGCTGACGTTGACCGAACAGAAAGTCATCGATCGGATCGACGGGATGGCCGACGAGATGCTCGGTTTCCTGCGCGATCTGGTCCGCATACCGACCGTCAATCCGCCGGGCGAGAACTACGTCGACTGCGCGCGGTTGATAGGCGACCGCCTGAAGTCGTTCGGTTATCGTGTCGAATATGTCGAGCCCGAGGGAGCGCCTGAGAACACCTCGCGGTATCCCCGGCTCAACGTGATCGGGCATCTGGAAGGGCGACAGCCGGGACCGACGCTCCATTTCAACGGACATCTCGATGTAGTGCCGGCCGGGGCGGGATGGACGGTCGATCCTTTTGAGGGCGTCGTCCGTGACGGAAAGATATACGGGCGCGGCGTGACGGACCAGAAAGCGGGAATCGCGGCCTCGATCTTTGCGGTCGAGGCGATCCGGCGCGAAGGCATACGACTGCGCGGCAGCGTCGAACAGAGCGCGACGGTCGATGAGGAGAGCGGAGGTCTGGCCGGTGTCGGGTACCTCTCACAGGCCGGATATTTCAACCGCGACCGCATCGATTACGTGATCATCACGGAGCCGCTCAATCACGACCGGATCTGCCTTGGGCATCGCGGAGTGTACTGGTTCGGCGTCGACATTCACGGGAAGTCGGCGCACGGAAGCATGCCGTTTCTGGGCGTCAGCGCGATCGATGCCATGGCGCGCCTGATCGATCGGATCGACCGCGAACTGAAGCCGCGACTGAACCGGCGGGTGACTGCGATGCCGGTCGAACCGCCGGAAGCGCGGGCCGCCACCATCAATGTCAATTCGATCTCCGGCGGGCAGGCGGCCGACGGTATGCAGACTCCCTGTGTGGCAGATCTGTGCAGCGCCATCTTCGATCGACGGTTTCTGATCGAGGAGGATCTGGATGGCGTGAGACGCGAGATCGTCGAGCTGATCGAAGAGCTGAGGCTCGAGGATCCCGTCTGGAACTGGAAGCTGAACGATCTGCTGGTTGTCCATCCGACGATGACCGATCCGCGCGCCGAGCTGGTCAGGCAGGCTGCGGCGGCGATCGAGCAGACGGTCGGAACCCGACCGCCGCTGATCGCCAGTCCGGGAACGTACGATCAGAAGCATTTCGCGCGGATCGCAGGGATCGAGCAGTGCATCGCCTACGGTCCGGGCCTGCTCGATCTGGCGCATCAGGCTGACGAGTTCTGCCGGATCGACCATCTGATTGCGGCCGGCAAGGCGATGGCGCTGACGACAATGAGACTTCTCGACGGGTGCTGATCATATGACCTATCTGCTGATACTGATTGCGTACGCGGTGCTGATGATCGCGGTCGGAGCGTGGGTCTCGCGGAAAGTGAGCGGGGCGGGCGATCTGTTCGTGGCCGGCAGAGGGCTCAGTACCGGACTGCTCTTCTCGACTCTGCTGGCGGCGAATATCGGCGCCGGCTCGACGGTCGGAGCGACCGGCCTCGGGTTTCGCGACGGGATGTCGGCGTGGTGGTGGGTCGGCTCGGCGGGAATCGGTTCGCTGATCCTCGCATTCACGGTCGGCCCGCGGATCTGGCAGGTGGCGAGTGATCACAACCTCTACACCGTCGGCGATTATCTCGAGTTCAGATTCAGCCGGGCCGTCCGATCGGTGGCGGCGGTGCTGCTCTGGTTCGGGACGCTCTCGATCCTGGCGGGCCAGTTGATCGCCATCGCCTGGATCCTCAACGTCACGGCCGGATTGAGCAAGCCCGTCGGATGCCTGATCGGCGCGGCTGTGGCGACGATCTATTTCACTGCCGGAGGGCTCTTCGGGACGGCGCGCGTCAATGCACTGCAGTTAATCGTCAAACTGGTCGGGTTCGGACTTGCCATAGTATTCCTGTGGAACGCCGGACTGATAACCGAATCGTTCTACATGATCAGGGTTATGGAGAAGGCCGGGAATCCTGAGGCTTTCACGAGTTTCGTCGGGATCGGCGGTCCGGGAATCTGGAAGTACCTGGTGCTGCTGGTGCCGTCCTTCATCGTCTCACCAGGCCTGTTGCAGAAGATCTTCGGGGCACGGGATGCCGGAGCCGTCAGGCGTGGAGTGGCTCTCAATGCGGCGGCGTTGCTGGTCTTCGCGCTGGTCCCGGCACTGCTCGGAGTCATCGCGCACGCGGAGTTTCCGGATCTCGCCAATCGCGAGCTGGCGCTGCCGACTCTCCTGATGAACTCTATGCCGGTCTGGCTTGGGGGATTGCTGCTCGGCGCGATCTTCGCGGCAGAGGTCAGTACGGCCGATGCGGTGCTCTTCATGCTCAGCACCTCGCTCAGTCGCGACCTCTACCAGACATGGATCAACCCGCAGGCCGACGACCGCGCTCTGATGCGAGTCGTCCGCGTGGCGGCTGTCGTCTGCGGCCTGATCGGCGCCCTGCTGGGGATTCTCTTCGAGACTGTCATCTCGGCGCTGACGATCTTCTATACTCTGCTCTCGGCGGCGCTGCTGCTGCCGATTCTGGCAGGGTTGTATACTCGACGGGTCGGCGCGCGCGCCTGCCTGGTGGCGATGTGCGTCTCGGTCGGCGTCACATTTCTGCTGGACCGCCTGTCGAGCGGTGCGGGATACTACACCATACCATCGCTCAT
>CALBSU010000808.1 GCA_937967285.1 uncultured Acidobacteriota bacterium | reverse complement strand
CAAAAGAGGAATTATAGGAACGCCCGTCACGCAGTGTCAATTTAGAGGCGTCCCGCGGAAAACAATTGAATGAAACATCGTCCGGGGAGCGGTCGTATTTCGTGGTGACGCCGGGATGATGACCGTCGTCGGGATCGAATCGGAATTCGGAGGGGAAGAGATGAATCTTGGACAAACCATAGGCACCGTTATTTTCGTCATCATTGCATTGATCGTCGTGGCTACCGTGGGATCGCTGATCATGTCAATCATCGGGCTGGTCTTCGGGCTGATACCCGTGCTGATCAAGCTGGCGATCTGGGCCGGACTGATCTATCTGGGCTGGATGCTCATCCGCCGGATGACCGGTTCCGCCGCCGGACAGTAACCGATTTTCAGGATCGATCTGAGCGGGCAGGTCGTCCAGACCGGCACGCTGATCGGAGAGAGCCTTCCGCCTGTACCCGGTTCCCTTGTCTCCAAACTCTGCATCGCAGCGGGAGGCGGGAACGGGCGGAAGGCTTTTTTTTGTCAACCATCGACCGGATGAGGGGGATGTGAATTAACGACAGGATTAACAGGATTTTTCAGGATTTACAGGATTGAGTCAGGATTATCATGTCGCCTTTTTGGCCCCGAAATTCCCATAGCAGACTTGGGATTTTTCAATATCGTCCTGTAAATCCTGAAAAATTCTGTTAATCCCGTTGAAATAATCCTCTTCCACAAGCGGAGTAATTATTTTTACAAAGGGTTAGATGAGGTAGCGGAGCTCACCGAAGCGTTCGATCAGATAGTCGGCGCCGGCCGTGGCCAGTTCCGTTCGACCGCGAAATCCCGGGATATAACCGCAGGTTTTCATTCCGGCAGCCTTCCCGGCCTCGATATCGACGCGGCTGTCGCCGATCATGAGGCATTCACTGATCTCGGCGCCGCAGAGCCTTGCCGCCTCGATGAGCATCATCGGCGACGGTTTTCTTTCGGGCAGACTGTCCCCGCCGAGGATGGCCTTGAAGTGCTGTCTCAGCCTGATTCCCTCGAGCAGCGCGACGGTGAATTCATACGGCTTGTTCGTGACGATGGCCTTGGTGACCGGTTCGAGGTCCTGAAGAGTCTCGACCACGTCGGGATACGGGCGGGTGAAATCGCAGAGGTGGTCGCGATAGTGTCCGAAGAAGATCTCGAGCGCCCGGTCGACCTCGAACGAATGGGGAGCGTACGGGCTGGTGGCGGCCAGCGCCCGTTCGACCAGCAGCCTTGCCCCCTCGCCGACGAATTTGAGTACTATGTGCTCCGAGAGCCGTTCGCGCCCCAGTTCACTCAGCATCAGATTGATCGAGTTGACCAGATCCGTTCTCGAATCGACCAGCGTTCCGTCGAGATCGAAGAGCAGGCATTGATAACTCATCTCCGGTTTTGAAAATCCTCCTCGTATCGTTACCATGGGATATCCGATCGTGAGTCGATCGGTCCGCCCGAACCTTTTTACCATTTCCGAGTGAAAGGATAAAGATGTCCGAAGAGCAGCTTCCCGGAGCGAAGCACACAAACAGGCTGATCGATGAGACGAGTCCGTACCTGCTGCAGCATGCCCACAATCCCGTCGACTGGTATCCGTGGGGCGAGGAGGCCTTCGATCGGGCGAGGCGCGAGGCCAAGCCCGTCCTGCTGAGCATCGGATACTCCGCCTGCCACTGGTGTCATGTCATGGAGCACGAATCGTTCGAGAATGAAGCGATCGCACGGCTCATGAACGACAATTTCGTCAACATCAAGGTCGATCGTGAGGAGCGCCCGGATCTGGACGCCATCTACATGAATTCGGTCCAGATGATGACCGGGCATGGAGGATGGCCGATGACGGTCTTTCTGACGCCCGACGGACGGCCCTTTTACGGCGGGACCTATTATCCGCCGGTCGACAGGCACGGGATGCCGGGGTTTCCGCGGATACTGATCGCCATCTCCGAGGCATTCCGCGAGCGGCGCGAGGAGGTCGAGAAGAGTGCCGAGGGGCTGCTCGGCGAGTTGAGGCGGATCGACAGCGTCCGCCCGTCCGGGGGCGATCTCTCGCTCGAGGTGACGGAGCACGCGGCGGCCAACATCCAGCGGACTCTCGATCCGGTCAACGGAGGTTTCGGCGGCAGGCCGAAGTTCCCGCCGTCGATGACTCTCTCGTTCCTCATGCGCAATCATGCCGGAACGAAGGATGCGGGCGCGCTGCTGGCAGTCGAACTGACCCTCGAAAAGATGGCCCTCGGCGGCATTTACGATCAGCTCGGCGGCGGTTTCCACCGCTATTCGGTCGATGAAAGGTGGCTCGTCCCGCATTTCGAGAAGATGCTCTACGACAACGCGCTGCTGAGCCGGCTCTACACCGACGCATGGCTTATGACCGGTCGCGAACTCTACCGGCGAATCGCCTGCGAGACCCTGGACTACGTCAGGCGCGAGATGACCGATCCCTCCGGCGGTTTCTATTCGACACAGGATGCGGACAGCGAGGGTGAGGAAGGGAAGTTCTTCGTCTGGACGCCCGCGCAGGTCAAGGCTGTGCTCGGCGATGAGGACGGGGCGATCTTCTGCCGATATTTCGATGTCACCGAAGAGGGAAACTTCGAGGGCCACAGCATTCTGCATATCGAAGAGTCCGCCGAGGACGTCTCGAAGGTGCTCGGCATCCCGGTGGAGCGCTTGAACGAAGTCGTCGATCGCGGCCGGAAGGCGCTCTTCGCCGTTCGTGAAGAGCGCGTCAAACCGGGGCGGGACGAAAAGATCCTGACGGCGTGGAACGGGCTCATGCTGCGGAGTTTCGCAGAGGCTGCGCGCGCCTTCGATCGCCCGGACTATCTTCAGACGGCGATCGACAACGCCCGGTTCCTGCTCGACAACCTTCGCCGGGACGGCCGTCTGCTGCGAACCTGGAAGGACGGCCGGAGCCGGCTCAACGGTTATCAGGAAGACTACGCTTACCTGATCGACGGCCTGCTCTCGCTCTATGAAGCGACATTCGATGCGCGCTGGTTCGACGAGGCGCTCGACCTGACGCGCGTCATGATCGAACAGTTTCATGACGCCGAGACGGGCGGATTCTTCTTCACCAGCACCGACCACGAAAAACTGATCACGCGGACGAGGGACTTTTACGACAACGCCGTTCCATCGGGCAATTCGGTGGCGGCGATGGCATTGATCCGGATCTGGCTTCTGACCGGTGAGGATTCATATCGTGAGATCGCCGAATCGATCCTCCGGCTTATGATACCGGGCGTCAAACGCGCGCCGGGAGCTTTCGGAAACCTGCTCTGCGCGTGCGACATGTACCTCTCGTCTCCGGTCGAGATTGCGATCATCGGCGATCCGTCGAGCGACGATGCGCGTGCGCTCGCCGACGAGGTCTTCAAGCGATATCTGCCCTCTAAAGTGGTCGCCGGCGCGGCGCCGGGCAGCCCGGCCGGGAGTATCGCCCTGCTCGAGGGAAGGTCGATGATCGACGGGATGGCGACTGCATACGTCTGTCGCAGGTTTCAGTGCGAGGCGCCCGTCACCGATCCTTCCGCCCTTCGCGATCAACTGCAAAATTGATTCGCGAGGCCAGTTCATCCGCGGAAAATTGACACGCCAGATTGATTAAAATATGATACTCGATCATTCAGAGTGGTAATCGGAAGCGGTAATGGCAACGGACCTGCAGGGACGATAAGCACACGATGGCATCACTTGGGCAGGAACTCAGGAAGGCGCGCGAAGAGCGCGGCATTTCACTTCATGAAATCGCCGACGCTACAAATATCGGCGTCCGCTTTTTGCAGGCCATCGAGAACGATACCTACGATATTCTTCCCGGCGGCGTCTTCAATCGCGCTTTCGTCAAGAAGTTCGCCAAGGTCGTCAATTACGACGAAGCCCAGGCGCTCAAACTCTACGAGGAGCTGGCCGGCGACTCAGACGATCCCGGAGCGAAGCGCAGTTACCAGCCGCTCGAGGATTTCGATGCCCGCGAAAGCTCGGGCAACGGCCTGCTGATCAGCCTGCTGGCGCTGATCATACTGTCAGCCGGCGCATATCTGGCTTACGAATATTTCAAGACGCCTTCCTCGCCTCCACCGCCCGCACAGGAGCAGGTTTCAAACTCCGAACAGAATCTGGATTCCAAGCCCGCTCCGACCCCGGCCGATGAGGCTCCGGTCGAGACCGGAGGCGATCTGAAGGTTCAACTGACCGCAACCTCCGCCCAGTGCTGGCTGAGCGCCAGCCTCGACAAGGGGAAATCGGAGCAGATGCTGCTCAATCCCGGCGATGTGCGCGAATTCACGGTCACCGATTCGCTGGTGCTCAATATCGGAAACATGCCCGCTCTGAACGTCAGGATCAACGGCCGCCTCGCCGACCCCGCTAAACTAGCGCCGAACCTGCGGAATGTGGTGGCTGAGAATGTGGTCATATCGAAGGAGAACTACCGACAATTTGTTGAGTAGAGCGACAACATACCGGAAGACCGGCTCATCGCGCTTCGGACCCGGCGAAAGCTGCCGGGCTGTGTTCGGGTGAACGGGAATGATGCGCCGCGCGAGATGTTTTCGCGCGGTTTTTACTTTCCGGGAAATTTACTTTAATGACTGGAATCATCATATGCTGACAGAAAACATGAAAGAAGCTCTGACTTTTGACGACGTTCTGCTGGTGCCCGCATATTCGGATATTCTGCCGACAGAGACCGACACCTCGACCCACCTGACGCGGCGCATCCGTCTCCGGATACCGGTCGTCAGTTCGGCCATGGATACGGTGACTGAGAGTCCGATGGCGATCGCGATCGCGCAGCAGGGCGGGATCGGAGTGATTCACAAGAACATGTCGATCGAGACGCAGAGCGACGAGGTCGACAAGGTCAAGCGATCCGAATCGGGGATGATCGTCGATCCGGTGACGATGACCCCCGATCGGCTGATCAGCGACGCTCTCGGGGTTATGAAGCGTTTCAAGATCTCCGGCGTACCGATCGTCGCCGGGGACGGCAAGCTGGTCGGCATTCTGACCAATCGCGACCTGCGGTTCGAGACGCGCCACAATCTGCCGATCTCGGAGGTCATGACCAAGGACAATCTGATCACAGTTCCGGTGGGGACCACGCTCCGGGAGGCGGAGGGCATCCTTCAGAAGCACCGCGTCGAGAAGCTGCTGGTGGTCGATGAACACTATCACCTCAAGGGACTGATCACAGTCAAGGACATTCAGAAGGCGATCAAATATCCTCACGCCTCGAAGGACGATCTCGGCCGGCTGCGCGTGGCCGCCGCGATCGGAGCGACCGGAGATTTCTTCGAGCGCGCGGCTGAGCTGGTCAGGGCGAGAGTCGATGTGCTGGTGATCGATACCGCGCACGGACATACATCGCGCGTCATCGAAGCGGTGAAGGAAGTCAAGAAGCGATTTCAGGATGTCGAGCTGATCGCCGGCAACGTCGCCACCGCTGATGGCGCTCGCGCGCTGGTCGATGCCGGTGTCGACGCCGTCAAGGTCGGCATCGGGCCGGGCTCGATCTGCACGACTCGCGTCGTCAGCGGCGCCGGCGTGCCTCAGATCACGGCCATCTCGGATGCCGTCAGAGGAGTCGAGGGGTCAGGAGTCCCAATCATCGCCGACGGAGGCATCAAATACTCCGGCGATATCACCAAGGCCATCGCCGCCGGCGCCGATTCCATCATGATCGGCTCGCTCTTCGCCGGAACCGACGAATCGCCCGGCGAAATCATTCTCTACCAGGGACGCAACTTCAAATCATACCGCGGCATGGGCAGCCTCGCGGCCATGAAGCAGGGCAGCAAGGACCGTTACGGGCAGGAGAGCGAGGATATCGAAAGCAAGCTCGTGCCGGAAGGAATCGAGGGCCGCGTCACCTACAAGGGATCCATCTCGGCCCTCATCGCCCAACTGGTCGGCGGACTGCGGGCCGGTATGGGCTACACCGGATGCCGCACCATCAGGGAACTCCAGCAGAACGCGCGGTTCATCAAGATTACCGCCGCCAGCCTCAAGGAATCCCACGTCCACGACGTCATCATCACCAAGGAAGCGCCGAACTACAGGGTGGAGTGAGGAGGAGTTTCCGGTTTCCGGTTTCCAGTTTCCAGTTTCCAGTTTCCAGTTTCCAGTAAGGATACGCGGAATCATGAAATTGGTTAAATCCGCAATCATACGGGCCTTAATTGTTCGGGTCTCACTGGAAACTGGAAACTATTTCTCACTCTCCCTTTTTCGATTTCGGCCTCATATTCCCGGCCAGCACTTTCTTGCGCATCCTGATGGTCTTCGGAGTCACCTCGACCAGTTCGTCGTCGGCGATGTATTCGATCGCCTGTTCGAGCGTCAGTTCGCGGACGGGCACGAGACGCAGCGCCTCGTCGGCGGTCGAGGCTCGCATGTTGGTCAGCTTCTTTTCTCGGATGATGTTGACGTCGAGGTCGGTATCGCGTGAGTTTTCGCCGACGATCATGCCTTCGTAGACCGGGGTTGTCGGTTTGACGAAGAGTTCGCCGCGTTCCTGAAGGTTATAGATGGCATAGGCTGTGGCGTCGCCGTTGCGGTCGGCGACGAGGCTGCCGGTGCCGCGGCCGGCGAGGTCTCCCTGCCATTTGCCCCAGCGCAGAAAGAGCGTGTTGAGGAGTCCGGTTCCCTTGGTTTCGGTCAGGAATTCGTTGCGGAAGCCGATCAGGCCGCGCGACGGTATCTCGAACTCCATGCGGACGCGCCCGTGGCCATGATTGACCATCTTGGTCATGGTTCCCTTGCGGCGGCCCATGGCTTCGGTGACGACGCCGATGAACTGTTCAGGGACGTCGATCACTGCCAGTTCAATGGGTTCGCGGAGCTCGCCGTCGACCCGTTGAGTGACCACCTGCGGTCGTCCAACCTGAAGTTCGTACCCTTCGCGACGCATCTGCTCGATGAGGATCGAGAGCTGGAGCTCGCCGCGTCCCGAAACCCTGAAACTGTCGGGGGATTCGGTGTCCTCGACCCGGATTGCGACGTTGCCGAGGAGCTCCTTGTCGAGCCGCTCGCGAATCTTGCGCGAGGTGACATGCTGACCGTCGCGACCGGCGAACGGCGAGGTGTTGACGCCGAAGATCATCGAGATCGTCGGTTCGTCGACGACGATCCGCGGCAGCGGCTTCGGGTCGGTCGCCGAGGCCACCGTGTCGCCGATATTGATGCCTTCAATGCCGGCCAGCGAGACGATGTCGCCGGTCGAGACCGTCTCGACGGGGATCTGCCGCAGCCCTTCGAATGTGTAGAGCTGCGTGATCCGCGTCTTCTCCTGCGCGCCGTCGTGACTGCAGACGGTAATCATGTCGCCGACCGAGATGGCGCCGTTGAAGATGCGCCCGATCGCCAGCCTGCCGACATATTCGTTGTAGTCCAGATTTGCGACCAGCAGTTGAAGCGGTGCCTCCTCCTCGCCGCGCGGCGGAGGGATGGTCTTCAGAATCTGTTCGAAGAGCGGGCGCAGATCGTTGCTCTCGTCCTCCAGGCTCTGCCTGGCAATTCCGTCGCGCGAGATGGCGTAGAGGATCGGAAAATCTATCTGATCGTCGCCCGCGTCGAGATCGATGAAAAGATCGTAGACCTCGTTGACGACCTCCTGCGGCCGCGCGTCCTGCCGGTCTATCTTATTAATAACGACGATCACCGGAAGTTTCTGTTCGAGCGCCTTCGAGAGCACGTATCGCGTCTGGGGCAGCGGCCCCTCCGATGCATCGACCAGCAGGACGACTCCGTCGGCCAGCTTGAGCACGCGCTCGACCTCGCCGCCGAAGTCCGAGTGTCCCGGCGTGTCGAGGATATTGATCTTCATCGTGCCGTAGCGGACCGCGGTGTTCTTCGCCATGATCGTGATTCCGCGCTCGCGCTCGAGGTCCATCGAGTCCATGACCCGCTCGACTATCCGTTCGTTGGCCCGGAAGAGGCCCGACTGTCTGAGCATCGCATCGACCAGGGTCGTTTTACCGTGATCGACGTGCGCGATGATCGCCACATTGCGAATGTCTTCGCGTCTGATTGTATCTTGATTCATAAGTGCTTTTTTGAAACTTCCTGTCCGCGCAGGCTGAGCATTGAGCAAGTAAACCCTATGCTAACAAGCGCGAGCCGTTTTGTCACACGGTTCCGCCCTCAACCCGCGTTCCCGTTTGATAAGTAATTCCCAAAAAGTATAAAGTAGCTGTTTTGCAACTGATGGTTCTTTGTAACTGCTCAGCCCCCGATGGGGGGGGGGCAAGCCTGCGGAGATTATTCCTCTATTTCCCCGGGTTTCGCTCGGCCTGCGGCCTCGCTTCACCCGGGGCTACAATCTGT
>CALBSU010000807.1 GCA_937967285.1 uncultured Acidobacteriota bacterium | reverse complement strand
GTAGGCAGTAGGCAGTAGGCAGTAGGCAGTAGGCAGTAGGCAGTATAAGGATACGTGGGCATGTTAAATCCGCTATCATGCTTCGAAGAAACTCGAATATCAATGAAAAGAACTGCCTACCGACTACTGCCTACCGACTACTGCCTACTCCCCACTACTCTTGCCACCCCACGGCCGCTACCTTACACTTCACCCGAATTCACCATTTGCTGGAGGAGACGGTATGTCGCGGAAATTCATGGTGGTACCACTGTTGATCATCGTATTGCTGGCGCTTGGTGTAGCGATCACGCCTCAGGGCCGCAACATGACGGGAAGACTGGTGAGCTGGTGGCGGGGAGCCGACGACAAGGCCGTCACGGACAATGTCAGGTCAGCGTTCGCTCTCTCGAAGAGGCTCTCGGCGTATGCGATCGAGGTTTCGACCAGCGGGGGAGTGGTGGCGCTGACAGGTCAGGTGCCGACAGAGATCGACAAGGAGCTGGCGGGAACCGTCGCACGAGACGTGCCCGGCGTTCAGACCGTCGACAACCAGCTGCAGGTACAGCCGGGTCTCAAGCCGTCCGAGGCAAGTGTCAGGGAGGGGATGCGCATCAGCGATCTCGAAATCCGGGCCAATCTCAGCGAGCAGCTTCTGGCGAGCGAGGCTCTCAAGGGGCAGAACCTGCAGGTCAGCGTCGAAAACAGAATCGTCACCCTCAATGGCCAGGTGGATAACCCTGTTCAGAAGGCGGGCGCCGAGCAGCTGGCGCGCAGCCTGAGCAATGTCGTCGACGTGGTCAACAATCTCAAGGTCGCAAACCCCGCGGCCGGCCAGAACGAGACCCCAGGAGCTCCGGGCGTCTCCCGCGACATGGACCTCTCAAATCGCGTGCTCTTCGCCCTCTTTCAGGCGCGCGAGGATTTCGCCGACGTCGGAACCATCAAAGCGGCAAGCCGCGACGGCGCCGTTGTCCTGACCGGCGCCGTCGTCTCACGGGCTGAAAGAGCCCTCGCCGAACGCATCGCCAGAGATGTCGAGGGAGTTAAAAGCGTCAGCAATCAGTTGAGCGTCTCGCAGAAATAACCGGAACTGTCCGTTTACACGATTTTTTTATCCACGAAGTCACACGAAGAAAACACGAAGACTGATCCCGGCAATCGAGACATCGTCCCATGATCCGGAGATTCAGGACCATTTCGTGTTTTCTTCGTGTTCCTTCGTGGATAAAAAACTAAAGTCCGGGAGGTGGCTCTGATGGTTTGATGTTGTTCTCGGCCTTGAAGTCCTTCTCCTCGAGCTGGACGTTGAAGACTGCCTCGACCACCGTCCGTTCCTCGATCAGCTTGCCGTTCTGAAAAACCATCGTCGAATAAGGAATGAGGGCGTTCTGAATGGCGCGGAAGTCCTTGAAGTAGATCCTGTACTTGACCGGTTCGGCTTCCGGCGACGGGCGCTCTTCGTAGTTGAGATAGATGATGCGGTAGGTGCGGCGGCTGATCTCGAATCTGGTCCTGCTGCCGTCAGGCAGGATCATGTCGACGATGTCCAGATCGAGCGTTCCCAGCTTTGTGCTCCCGGCGTATTCGAGCTTTGCATTGTTCTGCTTGTAGCGGAGCAGCGCCTCGAAGCCATGTGCGTGACTGGACTTGAACGGGATGACCTCGTTCTCGCCGGGTTTGCGGACCTCGCCGTTGAAGACGCTCCAGATCTCCTTGCCGTCATAGCCGATCGTATAGTTAGTGCCGGGCAGTTCCAGGTCGACGAGGCGAAGGTCTTCGCTCATCTTCTCATTGCGGAGGAATTTGACGACGGATTTCCCCTCTCGCGTCCCGTCCGGCGAGATGAACTTGACCAGTGATCGCAGGATCCCGTTCTTCTGCACGGAGTAGAGCCCGTAGATGATGATCGATCTGGTGACGATCTCCTCCGGGTCGGGATCCTTTGCTGCCATGGGATTTCCATTGCCGATAACGGGGCTGATCGCGGCAAGGATCACCAGAATCCCGGTTATGAGGGCTATTTTCAGTCGAGCGGATGCTTTCTTAACGGCCATTTCAGTTGACACCTTCCACCACTAAAACTACACTTCACAGTTTACTTACAGGGAATCATAACCCACCGGGCAGTCAGTCTGCCAGTGTTTACGGGATTCGAACACAGGTCCGATTCCGTCATCAGGGGATTCGCCCCAGTCATCAGAACGGAGTTCCGGCCATAACTTGAAAGGAATGGACCGGAAAAACAGGCAGGAACGGAGGAAAAATGAAAATCGGAATACTCGTCGGAATGGAGAACACCTTTCCGCCGGCGCTGATCGAAAAGATCAATGGGATGAACAAAGGGGTTACGGCGGAATACGTCAAGATCGGCGGCGTGTCCATCTCCGACGCCAGTGAATATCGACTGATCTTCGACCGGATATCGCACGAAATACCTTTTTACAGGTCGTATCTCAAGACCGCGGTCCTCAACGGGACGATTGTCGTCAACAATCCGTTCTGGTGGTCGGCCGACGAGAAGTTCTTCGGGTACACGCTGGCCGCCAAGCTCGGCCTGGCGGTGCCGAAGACGATCCTGCTGCCGCAGAAGGCCTACATTCCCGGAGTCACGGACGCTTCGCTGAGGAACCTCGAGTTCCCCCTCGACTGGCAGGGAATCATCGACCACATCGGACTGCCGGCGATCCTCAAGCCGCACAACGGCGGAGGATGGAAGGACGTCTACAAGGTCAACTCACTCGAGGAGCTGTGGGCCGACTACGACCGGACTGGCACTCTGGCGATGGTGCTGCAGGAGTTCATCGACTTCACGGCCTACTATCGCTGCTATTCGGTCGCGCGCAAGCACGTTCTGGTCATGCCCTACGATCCACACAATCGGCGTTATCTTCCGCGCGACGAGAACCCGATCGATCCGGACCTCGAGGACCGGATGGTGAGGGACACGCTGCTGATCAACGAGGCGCTCGGATACGATCTGAACACCGTCGAATTCGCTATCAAGGACGGCGTGCCGTACGCGATCGACTTCACCAACCCGGCGCCGGATGCCGACATCTGGTCGGTCACCGAGCCGTATTTCAACTGGATCACCGATGCGGTGGCCGAGATGCTGGTCGATTATGCGATCAACGGAGAGCCGACCACCCGCTACCATCGCTGGAACAAGTGGCTCAACGGAGAGGTTGCGCCGGTCGCCGAAACCAAGCCGAAGCGAGTCCGCAAGGCGGCCGCTCCCGCAAAGGCGGCAAAGAAGCCCGCTGCCCGGACGACGAAACCGCGCAAGACGACGAAGAAGGACTGATCTGCATCAGGCGAGGCTTCCGGCGACCCCCGCCGGGAGCCTCGCCTTCCTTTCGGCCGAAACGACATTCCGCTTGCCTCGCCCTGATAAAAGCCTTACCATCCAAACTCCTGCGGTTACAAAAAATCAGAGACAAACCTGGGAGAGCACATGCCTTG
>CALBSU010000806.1 GCA_937967285.1 uncultured Acidobacteriota bacterium | reverse complement strand
TGCCGAGTTCCAGGAATTCATCGATTCGAATTTTCCCCCGCGGGTCGGCGTCGTTGAAGAAGAGCATCATCGCTGTCTTCGGGCCGACAGCGCGTTCGAAGTCCTCCCGCGTTTCGACTTCGATCATTTTGATGCCGCAGTTACGGACGGCGTGGTCATATCCATACCTGTGCGATTTCTGAATGATGACCTCGCTCTTCATTTCAGTTCCCGAGAGGTCCGGGATGCGTTTTATCCAGTCGGGGTTCTTGCCGGTGATGCAGGCGGCGGTCCCGACCGTCAGCGCGGCAGCGGCTCCGGACGTGATCATGGCTGCATCGACACCGATCATCCCGGCGATGCGTTTACCGGCGGCCTCCTGCAGATCGTTGAGCGAGACGAAGGATTTCGATGCGTAATTGATCGCCTCGACGACTTCGGGGCGCATGAGCGATGCGGTCATGACGGTATAAGTCCCCGCCGCATTGATGAACGGCTTGACGCCGAGCTCCCTGAAATAATCGCGTTTCGCCGGGGCGGCCTTGGCGCCGATAACGCCGCCAATGAATGGAATGCTGGTGAGCGCCTGTAGAAAGTTGCGTCTGTTGGGCATGTGGAGACCTCTCAGTGTGGTGGATTTACGCCTGAAACATACTCCCGGGTATTTTCATCGTCAAGATGGTTTATGCTGCTCAGGCCATTCAAGAAATGCACGCGAGGCCGTATAATTCGCGCCAACAGGGATTATCAGGCGCCGGGACACGGCGGAATGTCGAACATCAAACAGCAGACAACACGGGGAGAGGATAATGAATCCGCAACGCAGAAAGATTTTGAAGGCGGCGGCAATCACAGCGGTCGCGGCGCCGGCAGCCGGGGCGACCGCTTCGCAGAAAGAGGGTAAGAAGGTCCATTATCCGGGTGGAAAGAAGCCGGAACGGAAACCCGGGTCGCAGCCGCCGCTCTTTTCGGGCGCAGTTTCGTACGGCAATATGCTCTTCATCGCCGGCAAGGGAGCGCACTTTCAGGGCGATATCAAGGCCCACACGAAACACGTGCTCGACGAGATCGAGAAGGAACTGATCAATGCCGGTTCCTCGATGAACAAAGTGCTCAAATGCAACGTCTACCTGGCCGACGGCAAGGACTATCAGGCGATGAACGAGGTCTTTCGCGGTCGCTTCGGAGACGAGCCCCCGGTCCGGACTACGATCGCGGCTGCCTGGATTCCGGGCGATTCGCTGGTCGAGATAGACGTCATCGCATACATCTGAGCAATTGATATGAAGCGAAGAAAATTCATGCGATTGCTGGCTTCCACTCCGCTAGCGGCGGGGCTTGCGGCGTCTGAGAGCGATGCAGAGGAGGCGCCGAAGTACAGGACGGTCACTCCGTTCAAGCCGGCCGCTGTGCCTGGGATGCCGGGACCTTATCCCGGCCGTGTCGTCTCGGTCAAATCGGCGAAAAGCGTGAGCGCGGACGGGCGCAGGGTCGATGCCGAAGTCGTTCGCGAGATGATGGAGCGGGGGATTCGCACGCTGACCGGAGAGGCGAGAACCATCGACGCCTGGAGACGGTTCTTCGTTCCGGATGACGTGGTCGGCATCAAGGTCAACGCCGGCGGGCGCCCGTGGGTCGTGTCATCGCACGAGATCGTCGCGGAAACGGTTCGCAATCTGATGGCTGTCGGCGTCAGGCCTGAGCGGATCTACATCTTCGAACGGTTCCAGGACCAGCTCGACTCGGTCAATTACGCGCCCCATGTTCCGAAAGGAGTCAACATCTTCGCCGCCGAACGGCAGAATCGGCGTGTGGACAATGCCAGTTACGATCCGCACGTCTATGTCGAGGCCGATTTCTTCGGCGAGGACGATACCCGTTCAAATATGATCAGGCTGATCTCGCGGACGCTGACCAAGATCATCAACATCCCGAATATGAAGGACCACGGAGCGACCGGCGTGACCGGCTGTCTCAAGAACATCGCCTACGGCGGTTTCTCGAACGTGGCCCGGACCCATTTCAAGGGTGTTTCGCATACGCTCAGCTTCGTGGGCACGCTTGCGGCGGTCGAGCCGATCCGCTCGCGGACGGTGCTGCAGATCATGGACGGGCTGAGAGGCGTCTGGCACGGAGGCCCGTTCGCCTCGACGCTCAAGTATGTCTTCTATCCGAGGACGATCATGTTCGGAACAGATCCGGTGGCGATCGATCGGCTGCTGCTCGATATCATCGACAACGAGCGCAAGCGGAGAGGCGCGATCTCGATCTGGAACCGCGATCGCAAGACACTCGACTTCGTCAGCGGGAAGAGGCGCGACGACGATCCGAACACCAACATCATCATCCGCGAGCCGGGGCATGTTGCATATGCTGCCCGGCTCGGCCTCGGAATCGACGATATTAATAAGATACGCGTCGAGGAGCTGACGGTATGATCCGCGGGCTCGCTGCTGCGTGGGTGCTCGCGATCGGCCTGGTGGCAGGCTCCCTGGCCGTGCGGTCCGCAACGGACGGGCCGCTGATCTACTGGACTCGGGGAACCGATACCGCGCCAGCGCTGAGAGCCGCCGGGATCGACCGGTTCGCTGTTCCCGAACAGCAGGCGCCGGCATGGCACGAGCTCGGCTTCGATGTCACTGCGGTATCTTCGCTGGAGCTGACCGAGCGCTTGAAACTGGTTGCGCCGCGAATCGCCGGACGGGCCAACGTCGCGTCGGCGACGCGCAGGCCGTGGATAGACGCCAACGGATGGCAGTTCCTCCGGCATCCCGGGGCAAAGTATCAGTACGAACTTCCGCGGGGCAGGGCGCTCCCGGCGATCGCCGAATCGCACGCATGGGGCGCAGATGCCCTGCTCAGGATCGATCCCGCCGATCTCGACGATGCCGGCCGGATGCTCGCCTTCATCAGTCGCCTGCCGCGTAATGATCTTCCCGAGGTGGCGGATATCGGCCTGATCGACAACGGTTCACCGCAGATTGACGAAGTTCTCAACCTCTTCGTCCGGCGGAATCTGCTTTCTTCCCTGATAAAGAGCCCGTCACCGCGATACCGTCTCAACATCCGCATCGGTTCGAAGGAGTTTCCGGAATCGGCCGCCGCCGACCCTAACGAGTTCGCGCTCGAAGTCCGGCGCAAACTCGGCGATGAAAACCGCAGCCTGCGAGTTTACGGCACTGAAACCGTGCTCTGCCGCCTGACCGGCGACGGTGCGAAAGCCCGCCTCTTCCTGATCAACTACTCGGGGCGCGACGCCGACAGCATTCGCGTAAAATTGCGGGGAGTGTACAAACAGTCCCTCATCCATGCTTTCGGCGTCGGGAACGCAACTCTCGAAGACTTCGTGAATATCGATGGATCGACAGAATTTTCGATCTCACGGCTCGGCTGGTATGCCGTTATCGATCTGGAATAATCTTCTCCAACCTCAGCATTCTCCACTTTCCGTGTCCGGCAGACAGGTAGATGAATGCCGATTCGGCAGCCGTTCGAGCGAACAACTCACGACTGCGCCGGGGACCCAGAACGTAGAAGACGTTGTCCAGTGCATCGCCGTCGACTCCGGTGGCTGAGATGACAGCAACGCTCAGAACGCCCTCAGCGGGGCGGCCGGTGCGAGGATCGAAGATGTGGGAATATTTGCGGCCCTTGAATTCGAAGAATTTTTCGTAATTTCCCGAGACCGACAAAGCCCGATCGTTGAGCCTGACGTTTGCGGCAGTGCTGTTCCGGTCGAGCGGATCGAGCAGGGCGACTTCCCAGCCCGTCGAGCCGGCCGGCGCGCCCATGCCGTAGATGGTGCTTCCGCAGCCGTTGACCAGTGCGTTTCTGATGCCGTTTCTTCTGAGAACGTCGACAGCTCGATCGACGGCGTATCCCTTGGCGATTCCGCCGAGGTCGAGTTCGATGCCGGGGACGTTGAACCGGATGGTCTTCCTTTCGCGATCCGCGATCACGTGCCGGTAACCGGTCTTCGCCAGCGCTGACCGGATCGAGGCCGGATCCGGCATCCGGCCTTCGCCCCGGAAGAATCCCCAGGTCTTCATCAGCGCTCCGACAGTGACATCGAACGCCCCATCCGAGACGGCGCTGTAATCGAGACTGGTGGCGAGCAGGTCGAACAGTTCCGGATCGACGCTCAGAGGGCCGGGCCAGGCTTCGCGATTGATTCGCGAGAGCTCACTGTCCTGCCTGTAGTTGCTCATCAACCTGTCGATGCGGTCGATCTCGGCGAAAGCCTGATCGGCGATCCGGTCGCGCGGTCTCTCCTCCTGCCCCTCGATGACGATCGTCCACGTGCAGGCCATCGAAACGCGGCTCTCCTCGAATCTCCGGCCGTCGGACTGAACCGGCAGCAGCGCGAAAAGGATCAGGGCGAACCACCTCATCTCACTTGCCGTCCCACGGATCGCTGCCCCGGCCGTTGAGATCCCACATCACCGCGCCTCCGGCGACGGTCATCTCGCACGACAGTTTCCGGTCTCCCTTGCGGACCATTTTGTCGGAATCGATGAATCCGAAATCGCCGCGTTCAAGGCGCAGCAGCGCGATGTCCGCGACCGCGCCGACCGTCAGATGCCCGTACTTTTCACGCCGGATCTCTTTCGCCGGATTCCACGTGCTCTTCAGGATAACTTCTTCAAGCGGCATTCCCAGATTCATGAACTTCGACATCACGTTGACGATGTCCTTCATGCCGGCGTTCATGCTGCCGGTGTGCAGGTCAGTCGAGATCGAATCGGGGATGAAGCCCTGCTCCATCGAGGGAACCGCGTAGCGCCAGATGAAACTGCCTGCTCCGTGCCCGACATCGAAGACGACACCGCGTTTTTTCGCCTCGAAGAGGTACGGCCTGACCCTGCCTTTCTCGTCGATGGTCGGATCGAACTTGCGGTACATGTGCGTGTAGATGTCTCCGGGCCGCATTTTTTTGAGGTAGAACTCGGAGTGCGGGCGCTCCGGCACGACCTGGCCGTAATCGACCATGACCGGAAGGCCGGCGGTCCTGCCGGCTTCGAGCACGCGATCGACGGCCGACCAGTCCGGACCGGCATAATGCGCGGTCTTGAAGCCAACTACCGTATCGCGATGCTTCGCCGCCATCTCGGCCGCGGGTTTCGGATCCATGTCGCTGACGTCCTGCTCGAGCCTGCCGCCTCCCATGCCGTTGCCGACGATATTGATGAAGGCGAAGATCCGCGTCTTCGCGCGGTCGATCACGCGCTGCTTGAAATCCTCGAAGTT
>CALBSU010000805.1 GCA_937967285.1 uncultured Acidobacteriota bacterium | reverse complement strand
GTCTGCGTCGAATCTCCCGACATCAGACCGGCGCTGCGCAACCGGTAGAAGCTCTCGGGATTGGGGCACGGCTCGCCGCGCAGCACGCCTTTGACGACCTCGATCAGCTCCCTGTCCTGCGTCAGCGAGACGAGGATCCGGTGCAGGTGATCTCCGAAGGGCCCCTCATCCTGATCGGCCTGTTTCTCGAGCGCATCGAGCGAGGTGCCATGAACCGTCATCTCGTACAAGCCGCGCCGGACGAGGTAGGGATGACCTCCGACCAGCGCCAAAAACCGGTCGATCTCGGCGTCGGTCTTCAGTGGACCTTCGTAACGAGTGTTGAGCTCCTCGACCTGCGCGCGGGTGAAATCCTCGAGCGCCAGCCGCGTCCCGACATTGAACGGCGACTGGTTGAGGTTGTTGATGAAGAGATGAGCCTCGGTCGCATAGGCTATCGCCAGCGTCAGCCGCCGCCACGGACCCGACGGGTCGAGCGCACGCTTGTTGTGCCACGACCTGAAGAGCCCGAACACCTCGCTTCCGAAATCGCAGGTGAAGAGCTGGTCGATCTCGTCAAGCCCCCAGACGAGGGGCGAATCGATCCTGCCCAGCACCTCGCGCCGCAGATACCTTTCGAAGTTGACGCTCGAACTGAGCTTCGGATGCCAGACCTCGTCCGGGAAGACGTCCAGATCGAGCTGGTCGGCGATGAAACCGGCGAGTGCGAGATAGAGCGCCTGCGACGATTCGAAACAGTCCGCCGTCAGGCTCTGAAAATCTGTCAGGACGACGCGTGTACCCTGCTCGCGGGCCATCTGCAGCCCGCGCGCCAGCAGCGAGGTCTTGCCCACCTGTCGCGCGCCCTTGACCAGCACGATGCTGTCCCGCCGGGCGATCGCCGCCTGAAACTCCGCGTCGGTGCTCCGGACGATGTAGAACTTCGAGTCCAGCGGAACCGCTCCGCCGACCGATTCCGAGATCGCTTCGCTGATCTGCGAACTCGCCGACGGCGATTTCTGTGTGGAATAGAATGATCGAGTCTCACCTCTTTCGAAGACGTTCTCGGTCGGCAGGTCCCCGATCGCTTCCCCCGACACTGCCTTCTGCCCGCTGTTGTTCAGCCTTAATTCGAGTTGCAGGGCATTGAGATCGTCCAGCAGTTCCGCAACCGACGGATAGCGCTCGTTGAGCGGCTTGCTCAGCATGCGGCTGACGATCCTGTCCAGTTCCGCCGGAATCGCTGAGGAATACATTCTGAGCGGCTCGGGATCACGAGTCAGAATGGCAGCCATCGAATCGCCCGCGCTTTCACCATCAAACGGAGGTCTCCCCGTCAGCAGTTCATAAAGCACTATGCCGACCGAGAAGATATCGCTCCGCCCGTCGACCGCCTGCCCGCGGATCTGCTCGGGCGACATGTACCGGACCGTCCCGACCACCTTTCCCGGATCTGTCCTGTAACCGTCGAACGGCTTCTCGGCTGCCGCCATCAGCTTGGCCACTCCGAAATCGAGCACCTTCACGTATCCGTCCGGCCTCAGCATGATGTTCTCAGGCTTGATGTCCCGATGCACGATGCCCGTCTCGTGCGCGGCTCCGAGCGCCTCGACAACCTGAATGGCGATATCGACCAGTCCCAGAATAGAGAGCTGATTGCTCTTGAGAACCTGCCTCAGCGTCCGGCCCTCGATGTACTCCATCGCGATGTAGTGCGTCGAACCCAGCCTGCCGATCTCATACACGGTGATAATATTCGGATGGTTGAGCGAGGATACCGCCCGGGCTTCCTGCTCGAACCTCGACA
>CALBSU010000804.1 GCA_937967285.1 uncultured Acidobacteriota bacterium | reverse complement strand
TACGCCGCCGCGACGGTCGCTTTTCTGGTCTATGCCGGAGGACTGATACTCAGTTTCTTCCTGCCCGAACCGAAATCCGAGGGGCTGCTCGAATGATCTTCGGCATGCCGCTTGATTCGAAAGCCGCCAGACGTTAGGATTTCATAAGTTCGATCCTCCCTTATCGAACCGGAAATTCGATTTATGTAAGATGATGGCGAAAGTTTGTCCCGGGCTTATGCTCGATGGGTTCGGCCGTCTCGTAAAACTCAGGAGTAAAGGAAGACATCGATGAGGAAATTTCTCTCACTTGCTGCAGTGTTCTCAGTCACTGGAGCATTTTTTGTAATGAATGCAACTGGCGCGGCAGTTCCGCAGAAGAAGACGGGAATCGCCGGCACCTACAGTGGGCAGTGCGCGAAGTGCCACGGCGAGGATGGGAAGGGTATCCAAAGTCTTCAGCCGCCCGATTTCACAAGCGCTGACTGGCAGAAGAGCCGGACCGACAAACAGATCGCCGATACCATCAAAAACGGCGCCGGAATCATGCCCGGATATAAAACGAGCCTCTCGGCCGCCCAAGTCACTCAGATGGTCAAATATGTCCGGTCATTCGGTCCCAAGGCCGGAAAGAAATAGGACTGAAACAGTGTGAAAACATAACGGGAGCGGCAGCGGGCGCCTGAAGACGTCCGCTGCCGCTCCCGTTATATCGACTGCTCAGTTTTTGATCGATTTGAGCAGCGCCTGGAAATCAGCCTGCGCTGCCGCGACCGTCTTTTCAGGTCCTGTGATCTTGAAGAAGACCTCGCCGCTCGGGGTTTCGACGATGGCTCCGAGAAGTCTGTATCCAGTTTTCCTCGAAGTCGCGCCTCCGCCCATCGACATTCCGCTGGCGGTATAGGTTCCGGTCAGATCCACCGAAGTGACGTTGAATCCGTTGATCTGTTCGACCTTCCGTTTTGCCTTCGCCTGAGAGTCACCGCCGTCAGGCTGTTCGAACTGCCCGATCCATCTTTCGATGTTGGCCGTGACGCCTCCGCCGATATCCTTGAAGACTGCACACTCAGCGCCCTCACTGTCGCCGGCAGCGGCCGGGATGAGGTAAGTGGCCGCGCGCATCTGTCTCTCCGGACCGGCCTGCCACTTCGCCGGCGGAGTCCAGTTGACGCTGCCGCCCTGCGCTCCGCCACCCATTGGCGCTGATGACGGCGCTGATTCGCCGTGGCCGACGGCGATCGTTCCTCCTCCGCCGGGGGCGCCGGCCGGCTGCTGTCTCATGGATGTGGTTTCCGGCTGCTCGACAGGCTGCGGCGGCTGTGATCCGCCGCAGGCCGTCAGCGCCAGCGTTGTTAATGAAATGAAGATGTATTTTGAGCTGACTGCGCTCATCAGATTGCTCCTTTGTTTATGTTCAGTCCGCCGGAACTGGCGCTTCCCTGACGGAAGCTGATGAAGACCGGTTCCGGAACAGTAATAGAAAGATCAGCAGGATGACTCCCGCGAAGATGGCCGGTTTGCCCCACAGGGGCGTCCACTCCATCGCCTTCAGTTCATCCCTGCGGAGGGTCGTCTTCTCTGTCTCGAGCTTCGCTGCCTCGGCCTCCAGCGCCGGGAGTTCGGCCGCCGGCGCCGTCGTGATCCGGGCCTTGAGCGCCTCTAGCTCCGCGCTCTTTTGGACCATCTGCTCTGCCTTCATCCGGGCCAGTTGCGGCTTGTGCTGCTCCTCGACGTACCCGGCCACCTTGGCGCCGATCGCCATGCCGAGGCCGAGCGTGAAGAGCACGAGCATCCCCTGAGCCTGCGCGCGGATCTGCTTCGGCGCCGCCTGATCAGTATAGATCTGACCGGTCACGAAGAAGAAATCATAGCAGATGCCGTGCAGCACGATCCCCAGAATGATCATCCATCGGATCTCGTCCGGAGCGCCGAAGGCGAACAGCGCATACCTCACCACCCACGCCAGCATCCCGACGCCGAGCATCCATTTCACTCCGAGACGCGCGAAGAAGAATGGCATGACCAGCATGAAGAAGATTTCGGACATCTGACCGTAAGACATCGTCTGCCCGATCGGCAGCCCTGTCATCTCGACGATGCGGCTTGTAATCTGATAATAGAAGGCGAGCGGAATGCAGATCAGCATCGACGAGATCAGAAAGACCAGATAGTTGCGATCCTTGAGCAGGACGAAGGCGTCGAGGCCGAGAATCTGCCTGATCGTCACCTTGCCCGACTTGACCGGCGGAGTGTGCGGCAGGGTCAGGCTGTAGAGCCCGAGCGCCAGCGCCGCTACGGCCGTCAACTGGAACATCTGAATCCCTTTCTCCCATCCGATCCAGCTCAATGCCAGACCCGCCGCGATCCATCCGATCGTTCCCCAGACGCGGATGCCGGGAAAGTCCTTCTCTGCGTCCGAGATGTTCTTCATCGCCAGCGTGTTCACCAGCGCGAGAGTCGGATAGAAGGTCAGCATGTAGCCGAACAGCGCGATGTTGATCGCGTTGGGTACCGGCGAGGCTGCCGACATGAGCGTCGTCGCATAGAACATCAGCGCGGCGCCGAGGATGTGCATCGCCGACAGTACTCTCTGTGCCGCAAAATACCTGTCCGCTATCATTCCCACGAAGAACGGAGAGATGATGCCGGCGATCGGACCGGCAGCATAGGTCCATCCGATGTCGTCACCGGAAAAACCGATCGTCCCCAGATAATTCGGCGCCGTCACGTACCACGCTCCCCAGACGAAGAACTGGACGAACATCATCGCCGACAGTTGCAGGCGTAGTTTCAGGTTCATTTTTTTCTCTCGTTTGTTCAGGATTAGGCGGATCTCTCGATCCAATTGAGTAGAAAGTATAAGGTAGAAAGTATAAAGTATAAAGAAAGTATGAGATATCGGGCGAGCGGAGAAGGAATGCTCTGCCGCCATCATCCAGGCAGGTAATCATATGTCGGAAAAGTACAGGTATATCGGGATAGATCTGGGCGGGACCAACATTAAATCGGCGCTGGTCAATACCAATACCGGCGAGATTTCAGCCGTCCATTCGATCCCGACCAATGCCCGCGAGGGACACGATTCGGTCATCGCTCAGATGGCCAAACTGGTCGATCAGATCATCGGCGACAGCGGTTTCCCAAAGGACGAGATCGGCGGCGTGGGCGTCGGGCTTCCGGGATCGCTCGATATGGAAAAGGGCACAACGGTCTTTCTGACCAATATGCCCGGACACTGGCGCGACGTGCCGGTCGAAGCGCTGCTCTCCAAATGGACGAACCTGCCCGTGGCGCTGATCAATGACGCCCGGGCGATGACGCTCGGCGAATGGAAGTTCGGCGCCGGACGCGGCGTGGACATCGCCTGCTACACGCTCGGGACCGGAATCGGCGGAGGGCTGGTCATCAACGGACAGCTCCACCTCGGACCGACCGGCTCGGCCGGTGAGCTCGGCCACGTCTGCGTCGATTTCAACGGACCCGAATGCGGGTGCGGAAGCCGCGGATGCATCGAAGCCTTCGCTTCAGGCCCGGCCATCGCGACGATGGGAATGAAGGCCGTCGTCCAGGGACGCGGCACCCGGATCGCAGAGCTCTGCGCCGGCGATCTCAACCGCATCACTCCCGAACTCGTCTGCGAAGCCGCAATCGAAGGCGACAAGGTCGCAAAGGATATCTACGAATTCGCCGGCATGATCATCGGAGTCGGAGTCGCCAACGTCGTCACGGCCGTCAGCCCGCGCCGCGTGGTAATCGGCGGCGGAGTGGCTGCCGCCGGCGAGGTCATCCTCGACCCGATCCGCCGCTCCCTCAGGGAACGCGCCTTCATGACCGATTCCGTCAAGGTCGAGGTAGTTCCCGCCCAGCTCGGCAATACCGCCGGCCTGATCGGCGCCGCGCTCTGGGCCAGAAATAAAGTAGAAAGTAGAAAGTAAAAAGTAGAAAGAATTTATCCAGGTTGGTCGTTCAATCTGGAACCCATCCACAATCGCCGACGTTCCGCTTTCTACTTTCTACTTTCTACTTTCTACTTTC
>CALBSU010000803.1 GCA_937967285.1 uncultured Acidobacteriota bacterium | reverse complement strand
TGAGCCCGAATTCCTGGATCGCGTACCGCTCGAGATGGGCGATGGCCTCCGGAATTGAATCGGTCAGTTTGACCAGTTCGAGATCCTGCGGGCTGATCGTCCCGGCGCCGACCATCATCTGCATGTATTCGATGAGGGGCTCGAAATAGTCCTTGCCCATCAGGACTATCGGGAAATCCTCGATCTTGCCCGTCTGGATCAGCGTCAGCGCCTCGAAGAGTTCGTCCATCGTTCCCCATCCGCCGGGCATGACGATGAAGGCATATGAATATTTGACCAGCATCAGTTTGCGGACGAAGAAATAGTTGAACTCGAGCATCTTGTCGAGGTACGGATTCGGCGCCTGCTCGAAGGGAAGGGTTATGTTGCAGCCGATCGACGGGCCGCCGGCGTCCCTTGCTCCGCGGTTGGCCGCCTCCATGATTCCCGGACCTCCGCCGGTCATGACCGTGAAACCCATCTCGCTGACGGCGGCGCCGACCTCGCGCGCCAGTTTGTAATACTCGTGATCCTCATTGAACCTGGCCGAACCGAAGACCGTCACACAGGGGCCGACGAAATGCAGTGACCGGAAACCGCGAAACAGCTCACGCGAAATCCGGAACAGCGTCATCGCCTCGAATCTGCGTGTTCTGGGGCCCTCCAGGAAATATCGATCGTGATTAGGAGCTTTACCCGCTGCTTCCTCATCCTTCTTGTAAGGCGGTGTCGCTATCCGCATCTCTCATCTCCTTATTCAATATGATTGCTGATCCGGGACGGATCCCGCTGCACCAGCCGGTTCGTGACATTCTGGCCGTACCGGCCGCCCCCTGTCAAAACGGAATAAAATTCCGAAAAATTCCTCAACCGAAGCGTTGCGGGTTGTGCGAAATGACTCAGTGGGCCAAACTTTCCCATGCGTCCGGCTCGCTCGATTGGATTGCTTCACTTCACGGAAAGATCGGGCAGGACGGCGGCAGCTGTCTTTTGGTCGTATTATCTTGCTGAAAACAAATGGTTTGTTAGCGGATCTCCGGGCGAATCCCGCAGGTCTTCTCATATGGCGCTCCCGCGCGGAATCAGATGCGGAGTTTGGATCAAGTCCGGCATCAGGATTGCGCTGAATATGGTCAGAGCGAAAACCGCTCCGGAATCAAAACGATGGAGAATCAGAGATGAAGAAGATATTGATCGCTTACGATGGTTCGGAAAGCGCAGAATGCGCCATCAGTGACCTTGCGTCCGCGGGTCTTCCGGAAGACTGCGAAGCCGTTGTGCTCTCGGTCAGTGAGATCGTTCTGCCTCCGCCGATGTCATTTACTCTCCCGTCGCCGGGGGCCGTCGAGCTCGAACACACACTCCAGGAGAATGCTCTCAAGACTGCCGAGAAGGGGTGCGAGATGCTGCGCGCGATCCATCCCGGCTGGAAGCTGACCGCCGAAGCCTATCCCGGCTCTCCGGTCTATTCCCTGATTTCGAAGGCGGACGAATGGAAAGCTGATCTGATCGTCCTCGGTTCGCACGGCAGATCGATGATCGGCCGGATTCTGCTCGGGAGCGTCTCTCAATCGGTGCTCACCGAAGCTCACTGTTCGGTCCGAATCGGCAGGCGATGCAAGGGCCATCCGTCCCCTCCGAAAGGGCAGCCGGTTCGAATTCTGATCGGTGTCGACGGATCCGAAATCTCATCCAGGGCGATCCAGGTTGTCGCCCAACGGCAGTTCGAGCCGGGAAGCGAGGTCAGACTGGTCCACGTCCCGACCACTGTACCGCCCGAAGCCGAGGGACAACTGCTGACCGCCTTCGCCGACTGGATGGCTCAGGAACAGATGCGCGTTCAGGAATTGATCGAATCGGCTACGAAGCTCCTCACCGAGGAGGGTATCACCGTCGGTTCGGCGATTGTCGACGGGGACCCCAAGCGCGTATTGCCGAAGGAAGCCGAGGATTGGAAAGCTGACGTGATCTTTCTCGGGGCCAAGGATATGACACGGACCTCGAGACTCCGACTGGGAAGCGTTGCCGCCGCTGTTGCGTCTCGCGCGGAATGCACGGTCGAGATAGTCCGCTGATCCGATGCCGGCGGTTGGAGGATGCAATGATCAAGCGAATAATTAGCGTAACGGCAGCAGGCCTCTTCTGCCTCCTGTTCTATCCCCGCGTCGATTTCGCGGGGCAGGCACAGATGAAGTCGGACCTCTCGGCTTTCCGAAACAACAGTTGCGTTGAATGCCACTCCGGACTGACGGAGCCTGTCCACCAGGTCAACCGTTACCTCGAGTGGCATTTCTCTGTCCACAAGGACAAGGGGATCGGCTGCGACAAATGCCATGGCGGCGATCCGTCGGCGAAAGCCAGGGATGCGGCTCACAAGGGAGTGCTCAAGCCGTCCGACAGGGCGAGCAGGCTCTTCACCTGGAACCAGCCCGACACATGCCGGGGCTGCCACCAGAACGTCGCCGACGCATTCACAAAGAGCAACCACTTCATCAAGCTCAAGAGCGCGGGCCTCGGTCCCTCCTGCAATACCTGCCATGTCCATATGGCATCGAAGGTCCTTCATTCACCCGAGGAAGTGGCGTCGAACTGCTCCAACTGTCACAACACCGTCAATGGCCTGCTCGTTCCCCGGCCGGATATCCCCGAGACCGCGCGGGATAATGTCATGGCTTTCCAGCGATCCAATTTCATCATTGAATGGACGCAACTTCTGCTGACCGAAGCCGAACGCAGGGGAATCGACGTCACCGCCGAGAAGAAGAGCCTCGAGGAGGCGAGCACCCTCAGCCGGGACGCCAAGGTTCAGTGGCATACCTTCTACCTCGGAAACGTCAGGCAACTCGCCGACGCATCCTTCAACAAGGCCGTCAAAGCGCGAGATTCGCTGCGGCGTAAACTCTCCCGATGAATCAGCGATGACATGGCGTTCACACATCCTGTCGACGAGGGTGACAGGCACGCTGAGGTGGCTGGCCAGATTCATCGGGACCGTCACGGCCCTGCTGGTCGCCGCCTTCTGGCTCACCGAGAGTCGCTTCATCGCCCTCCGGGTCAGCATCTCCGATGCGCTCCAGATGGTCTGCATCCTGATCACCCTCATCGGATTCCTGATTGCCTGGCGGCACGAAATGCTCGGCGGGCTGGCCATGCTCTTCGGCATGGGCTCTTTCTATCTGCTCGAATGGCGCCTCAAAGGCGCACCGCCCGTCGGCCTGCTCTTCAAAACAGCCGTCTTCACGGGCGGGCTCTTTCTCCTCATCTGGATCCACGAAAAAGCGTCGGCTCGCCACCTTCCACAACATTTCTTTGACGGGAAAAAATAAATGGGCGCAAACAATGCTGGGATGTTTGCGCCCTTCAGTAACGTTAAACCGTTACCGTCTCTGGAGTTGGCTTTACCAAATGCAAGAGCCGTGCCGCAGTCTCGCTCGGCTTCGGCTCGACTGCAAGTCCTGTAAAATCAATGATTTGCTGAGCTTGGGTGGTTCGCCTCGATGAGGCAAGTTGCCTCACGCGCGTGACAAGTTGTGACACGGCGGACTCAGAGCGTGAAGGTGGGATCCTCAGCCCTGTACTCATCGAGTTTACGGTGGAGCGTGCGCCGGTCGAATCCGAGAATCTCCGCGGCTCTCGATTTGTTTCCCCGTGTCAGTCGCAGCGTCTCGATGATGTATTCGCGTTCGAGTTCGCGGAGCGTCATGCGCGACTCCTTGGCGCGAGCCATGATGCCGGTCGTCTGCCCGCCGGTTCTGACCCTTTCGGGGAGGTCTTCCGGTTTGATGGTGAACCCTTCGGCGAGGGCGACGGCGCGCTCCACCGCGTTCTCCAGTTCGCGCGCATTGCCGGGCCAGGAATAGGCCGTCAGTATGGCGAGAGTCTCCGGAGTCGGCGACATCGTCTTGCCGTCGGTTCTGGCGGCGAGTTTTCCGAGGAAGTGTTCGACCAGCAGCGGGATATCGAAAGGTCGCTCGCGGAGCGGAGTGATGTGCAGATGGATGACGTTGAGCCGCCAGAAGAGATCCTCCCGGAAGCGTCCCTCGGCGACCTCCTTTTCGAGATCGCGGTTGGTGGCCGCAATGATCCGGACATCGACCGCCTTCTCCTTGTCCGCGCCGACGCGCCGGACCGTCCCTTCCTGGAGAACGCGAAGCAGCTTCGGCTGCATCGCCAGCGGAAGCTCGCCGATCTCATCCAGGAAGATCGTTCCTCCGTCGGCCGACTCGAAGAGTCCCGCCCTCGACTGTCTGGCCCCGGTGAAGGCCTGACCCGTGTGGCCGAAGAGCTCCGATTCGATCAGCTCCGCCGGAATCGCCGCGCAGTTGACGGGAACGAAGCCGCCCGCCCGCTCGGACATCTCGTGGATCGAACGGGCGACCAGCTCCTTGCCGGTCCCTGATTCGCCCGTCACCAGCACCGTGCTGTTGCTGCGGGCCGCCCGCGAAATCAGCTTGAAGAGTTCCTGCATCGGGCGCGATGCGCCAACGATCCTCGCCGGCGTCGAGGGGATTTCGCGCCTCAACCGCGCCTGCTCGCGCTGCGGGGCGCTCTCGGCCAGCGCCGTCTCGACCGTCTTGAGAAGCTCTTCTGAATCGAACGGCTTGGTCAGATACTGAAACGCGCCCGCCTTGACCATCTCGACGGCCTGCTCAACCGATCCGAAGGCGGTGATCACGATGACCGGCGATTCCGGCCTTTTTTCGCGCATCGCCGCCAGAATCTGATCGCCTCCCACGCCCGGCATCCGGACGTCGGTGATCATCAGATCCACTAGCTCCTGGTTTCGCTCCAGATGGGCCAGCGCAGCCCTGCCGTCGATCGCAACCGAAACATTGTACCCGGCATCCTCGAGATCGTCCTGCAGCAGATCCCTCAGATCCGGGTCGTCCTCGACAATCAGTATCTTTGCATTCATGCCGCTATTGTAACCGTTCGAGAGGCCTTCGTCCCACCGTATTTCTCAAAATCGACGAATTACAGGCCTCATGTCGCCGTCACACCTGCATTGCCCGTTACAGCGAGCGCTTCACGCGACGCCGCGCCCGCTTCGACCGGCAGGTAGACGTCGAAGCAGGCGCCTCCGGCCTCCATGTTGCCGGCCTTGATCATCCCCCCGTGCTCCTCGACTATCCGGTTGGAGACCGCCAGGCCGAGACCTGTTCCGCTGCCGACATCCTTGGTCGTGAAGAAGGGATCGAAGATCTGCGAGATGTGCTCCTCCGGGATCCCCGGTCCGGTGTCCCTGATGCTGACCACCGCGAAGCGGGTCCCGCCGGCATTCTCCCTGCGTCCTATCACCTCTATTTCGCCGCCGCCCGGCATGGCCTGGATCGCATTGAGGCAGATGTTTGTGAAGACCTGATTGAGCAGTTCCGGGTCTCCGCTCGCCGTCAGATCCTCCGGAATGTCCACCTTTATCCCGACATCGGCCCGTGTCGCCGTCGTCTCCAGAACATCCGAGATTCCGGTCAGCAGATCGGACAGATTCATCTCGCGCGTTCTCAGATTGTAGGGCCTCGCCAGCGTCAGCAACTGCCTGACGATATTGGTGATCCGTTCGGCCTGATGACGGATGATGTTCAGATTGCGCTGCCTCGATTCGGGCGATGCATCCGGCTGGTTGATGAGCTGCTTGGCCCTCCCGTCGATCACCTGCAGCGGCGCGCCCATCTCGTGCGCCACGCCCGCTGCCAGTCGTCCGACCGAGGCCAGCCGCTCGCTGTGCCGCAGCCTTCGCTCCAGCGCCAGGCGCTCCTCCGCCTCCCTCACCAGCGCGGATCGCTGCTCCGACAGGTGATCCGCCATCCGGTTGAACTCCGTCGCCAGCTTGGCGATCTCTCCGCCGTTCTGGGGAACTATCACGCGGTAATTGAGATCGCCGCGCCCCAGCGCCCGCGCCCCTCCCAGCAGCTCCTCGATCGGCCTCGCCAGACTGTGCCGGGTCACCAGCAGAACCACCAGAAAGATCGTCAGAAAGAGCAGCGCCGCCGTCAGCACGATGTGCTTCCGCGCACGGTCGATGTGGACCCTGATGAACGAGATCGGCTGAGCTATCTCCACCGCCCCGATTGTCTTTCCATTGGTCCTCAGCGGCAGGATGATCGAAAAGACCTGCTCTTCACCGATCTGCCTCTCGATCTGTACCGGAATTCCCGTCCGGATCACCTTGCGCGCATCAATCACGTCCTGCTTGTCCAGCCCCTTCAGCTTCTCCGAGACCCTTACCACCGATCCCGTCTCATCAAACAACAGTATCCCGAAGATCCCCGGATTGCTTCCGAGGCGATCGATCAGATGCTGCACGTTGAAAGTCGTGCCCGTCCGATAGTTCTCCTCCAGTACTGTCTGCAACGTCACACCATGCGCCCGAACCTCCGCCCGTGCCGCCTCCGTCAGAATAGATTCCCTCTGCTGAAGCGTGATCAGACTTGCCACCACCATTACCGCACTCACCGATACGGTCAAGACGATAATCAGCCTTGTGCTCGTATTCATTTCTTCTCTCCAGTTTCTTTGATCTCTTGGGTATTATTCAATCATTAAATTTTCTCTCCACTAATGACTGCAATTCCTCTTCCTTAATTACACTTCTTTCTTGTTTTTGTTAGATTTTGTCTCAGCGTGAATTCTCGCTGGGGAAAAGTGTCTCACTGGTGAGGCGGAATGTCGCACTTTGATTTGAGGAATATAATCAGCCATGGGGTTAAACGGGGTTAACAAAGAGGTTAGAGAGGTGTAATAAATTGTTCA
>CALBSU010000802.1 GCA_937967285.1 uncultured Acidobacteriota bacterium | reverse complement strand
CCGGGAGGAGCTCCGGGATCGATGACCGATTCGCGCGGCGGCCCGGTCCGGCAGATCCGACAGTAGTCATTGATTCAAAATTAATTACAACCCTGATGCGGCGCTCTGCGGGGCGCCGCATCGCTTTTCCTCATACCGCCCGATATACCAAATTCCCACCAATTGGTTTAACATCTCATTCCCGGCACGAACATAAATGCGAGCAACCCGTGCCCCCGGAACGGACAACACTCAGATCAACCTTCGATCGATTGAAATCATAACCGTCACTGAGGAATCGAATGACATCCAGACTGTTCAGCTGCCTTTTTCTTCTGGCGGCATTGAGTCTCCATTTTATCGGGTCGACAGAAACGGGAATCGCGCAGGACGAGGCCTCCAGGGGAGAGAAACTCTACATCGCGCAATGTTCCGGTTGTCACGGCATCGACAGGTCGGGCGGCCGCGGCCCGGCATTGAATCAGCCCTGGCTGCTCCGCCAGGCGAACGGCAGATATTTCTTCAACACCATTCGAGCGGGACTGGAAGGCGGAGAAATGCCCGCTTTCCCGATGATCAGCGACGCTGACACCTGGGAATTGATCCAGTATGTCAGGTCGAAGGGCTCGGCTCGCCAGGTCAGTCTGCCGGGAGATCCGGCGGCAGGAAAGATGATTTACTCTTCAAAAGGCGCCTGCACGACATGCCACATTCTTGACGGCGAAGGGACCGCCGCCGGGCCGGAGTTGACTGGGATCGGGGGGCGACGGAGCATCGCTTTTCTCCGCGATGCGCTGATCAACCCGGGAAAGGACCTCCCGGAGGGTTATCAGATCGTTACTCTGGTTTTCAGCGACCGGAAGACGATCAGAGGCGTCAGGATCAATGAAGATACTTTCACCATCCAGATCAGGGATCTCGCGGGAAATTTCCATTCGCATCGGAAGGACAGACTGGTCGAGATCAAACGCGAGGCATCCAATTCGACCATGCCCGCTTACGGAAAAACTCTGACTGAAACCGAGATCAACGATCTTGTCGCTTACCTTGCCAGCCTGAGAGAACAGAGATGAGAATCAGTAAAATTCCGATGATAACAGTCCTGCTTCTGCTGGCTGCCTCCGTAGCGGCTCAGGTTCCGTATGAGAGACTGAAGAAGAGCGATCAGGAGCCCGACAGCTGGCTGACATATTCCGGCAACTACTCGTCTCACAGGCATGCGTCTTCGAGGCAGATCAACCGCGAAAACGCATCGAAGCTCAAGCCCGTCTGGGTCTATCAGCTCAGCGGCAGCGGGCGATTCGAGACATCTCCGATCGTCGTCGACGGTGTGATGTACGTCTCGGAACCTCCGACCAGGGTTTCGGCTCTCGACGCGCGGACCGGCCGTAAAATCTGGTCGTGGGAGCGAATCGAGGCCAGGTCGGCCCTGACGCTCGGCCACGCAGCGGTCAACAGGGGAGTGGCGGTCCTCGGCGACAGAGTCTTCGTCGGCACGCTCGACTGCTATCTGGTTGCGCTCGATGCCAAAACCGGAGCGGTTCGCTGGCAGACCAAAGTCGGCGACAACAAGCTCGGTTATGCGATAACCGCCGCTCCGCTCGCCATCGACGGAAGGATCGTTGTCGGCATCAGCGGCGGAGATGCCGGAATCCGCGGTTATCTGGACGCCTATGATCCGCAGACCGGCAAGCAGATCTGGCGAACCTGGACGGTTCCGGAGCCGGGCCGGCCCGGAAGCGAAACCTGGGAGGGAGACAGTTGGAAGACCGGCGGCGGCGCGACCTGGCTCACCGGGTCATACGATCCGGAACTGAATCTGCTCTACTGGCCGACGGGCAATCCGGGACCGGACTGGAACGGAGACGTCAGACCGGGCGATAACCTTTATACATGTTCTCTCCTTGCTATCGACCCGTCCGACGGCAGCATCCGATGGCATTTTCAGTACACGCCGCACGATGTTCACGACTGGGACTCGAACCAGATCCCCGTGCTGATGGATCTCAGGATCGGCGCGCGCCCGCGGAAAGTCGTCGGCCTGGCCAACCGTAACGGATTCTATTACCTGCTCGATCGAAAGACGGGCGAGTTTCTGGTCGGCACTCCGTTCGGCAAACAGACCTGGGCGAAGAGTCTCGACCCGCAGGGGCGGCCCGTACTCGAGCCCGGTTCGGAGCCGTCTTTCGATGGCAGCCTTGTCTGGCCGGGCGTCAATGGCGTAACCAACTGGCACAGCCCCTCGTACAGCCCGCAGACAGGCCTTTTCTATGTTCCCGTTATGGAAAGCGGCGCCTATTTCTTCAAGTCTGAAGCTCAATACATTCCCGGTACTTATTAC
>CALBSU010000801.1 GCA_937967285.1 uncultured Acidobacteriota bacterium | reverse complement strand
ATCAGGCAATTCGTACAACTCGCCCAGTATACCACGCTCCGGGTCGGCGGACCGGCGCGCTGGTTCACCGAAATTCATAACGAACAAGAACTGATCAAGGCGCTTGAATTCGCATCGCGCGAATCGGTTCCCGTCTTCATCCTCGGCGGAGGCAGCAATCTGCTGATTCCGGACGCAGGCTTTCCCGGTCTCGTCATCCGCATCGACATTCGCGGGATCGAATGGGATGAAGCGCGTGGCGCCGTCACGGCCGGCGCGGGAGAACCCTGGGACCCGTTCGTCGAAGCCGCGGTGGAACGCAATCTCGCCGGCATCGAATGCCTCAGCGGCATCCCCGGACTCGTCGGCGGAACGCCCATCCAGAACGTCGGCGCTTACGGGCAGGAGGTCAGCCGGACCATCCATTCCGTTCGCGTGTACGATAGAAATGAAGCCTGCTTCCGCGAATTATCAAATGCCGAATGCGGATTTCAGTATCGCGCCAGCATCTTCAACACGGCCGAACGTGATCGCTTCATCGTCCTCTCGGTTGCATTTCAGCTCGAACCGGGCGGTCGCCCGACGCTCCGTTATCCCGATCTCCAGCGGTATTTCGCTGATCGTGCGGGCACGCTTTCGCTGATGGAAGTCCGGCGCGCGGTCATCGAGATCAGGCGGAGCAAGGGCATGGTCATCGACCCCGGCGACCCCGACTGCCGCTCGGCCGGATCCTTCTTCAAGAACCCTGTTGTTTCGCTCGAAAAATACAATCAGCTTGAGCTTAAGTGCAGGAGCCTGATCGGTGAATCCGTCCCGCATTTCCCCGCCGGCGATGGAGAGGTCAAGATACCCGCGGCATGGTTGATCGAGAAGGCGGGTTTCGCGAAGGGCTATCGCAGAGGGCGCGCGGCGATCTCGTCGAAGCACACGCTCGCGCTGATCAATGCCGGAGGCGCTACGGCCGCCGAGATCCTCGAACTCGCCGAAGAGATCAGGGATCGCGTCGCTGAAGTCTTCGGAGTTCGCCTTCATCCCGAACCGCTGATTCCCGGGGACGACCGGCCGTCATCAGCGAACCCTCCGATATGTTAAGGTTGAATCATGATCGAATCGAAACTGCTGAAACGCTTTGAAGGATATATCGGCGGCCGCTGGATCGGAGCAACCGGCACGATGCCGGTTTTCGATCCGGCTACGGGAGAGAAGCTCGCGGACGTGCCGAACATGGGAGCGACCGAGACGCTCAGCGCGATCGAATCCGCGCAGGCGGCTCTCGCTTCGCCTGCTTCGATCAGCGAGCGCCGGCGCCGGCTTGAACGCATCGCCGATCTGCTGGCCGCCAATCGCGATGAACTCGGCCGCATCATCACACTCGAAAACGGCAAGCCGCTCAGGGAGTCCGTCGTCGAGGTCGATTACTCGATCGGCTTCTTCCGGTTTTACGCTGCCCGCATCGACGCCCTCGAACCGCACAGTTTGAAGGAGCGGCCGCGCGATCACGACTGGACGGTCCATTACCGCCCTGCCGGGGTAGTCGGCCTGATCACTCCATGGAACTTTCCGCTGGCCATGATCGCGAAGAAGTTGTCGGCATCTCTTGCCGCCGACTGTCCGTCGGTCATCAAACCGTCCGAGAAGACACCTCTCACGCTGATCGCATTGATCGATCTGCTCGAAGAACTCGATCTTCCTCCGGGGCTGGTCAATCTGGTGATCGGCGATCCGAAGCCGATCGGCGACGCGCTCTGCGAACACCCTGCCGTCCGCGTCATCAGCTTTACCGGATCGACCGCGGTCGGCAAGTACCTGCTGGCCGCCACCGCGCCGCACGTCAAGAAGCTGGCTCTCGAACTCGGCGGCAACGCGCCGTTCATAGTCTTCGAGGATGCAGACCTCGACTCGGCCGCTGATCACCTGATCCAGAACAAGTTCCGGTGCGCCGGCCAGACCTGCGTCTGCGCCAATCGCATCTATGTTCAGCGAGATGTCGCCGAAGAGTTCACTCACAGGGTCGTCGAGCGCGTCTCCAGGCTCCGGGTCGGCAACGGCCTCGATCCCACGACCGACATCGGACCGCTGATCGATCGCGCGGCCTTCGATAAAGTCTCGCGCCACGTCCGCGATGCGATCGAAAAGGGCGCAACACTCCTGATCGGAGGCGAACCGGAGACGGCAGGACAATTCTTTCCGCCGACAGTGCTCAGCGGAGTGACGCAGCAGATGGCATGCGCCCGCGAGGAGA
>CALBSU010000800.1 GCA_937967285.1 uncultured Acidobacteriota bacterium | reverse complement strand
GTGAATGTCTGCAACGATATGTTTTCACCGATATGGATGGCTGAGGCGCTGCCGTATCGCGGATCGAACCACCAGGACTGCACGCCGGTCCCGGTTTTGATAGCGTCCATCCGCACAGTGAACGCTTCGCCGCGCGGCGAATAGACCAGTGCAAAAGAACCGTCATCGGCCACCGCCGCCCGCACCTTTGCGCCGCCCGTGCGCGGCCCGTCGACGATCATCTCTTCGGCGGGCATCAGTCGCGTGAACGGGCGCGACTCAAACAAGCGCCGCATGATGCCCATTTGAAAGGCTCCGGGATGATCGAGGGCTTCGTTCCAGGGAATATTCGCGTCGATCACGGGAGCCCTGCCCGGCGCCCACATCTGCCAGACATTGTTGTTGCCGTACGTATGCCCGCAGGCTCCGGCCAGCAAAGACCAGTACGCCGCCTGCCGCACATCATAATCATCGAAGCGCAGGTTGCGTCCTGCGCCCTGCAGGTAAAAACCGACCGGAATGTGCTCATACCGCGGTTCGCCGTCGAGCGTCGGCTTCGCCGGCGAGAGCGCGTAATCGTGCGCCGTGAACAGACCGTTGTCGTGATCGCGGGCCGCGTGAGAGCTTTGGATCATGTTGAAATCGAGCCAGTCGGCAAGATGAAAAAATTCAGACGACCGGCTCGGCCCGCGCGGATGAAAGGTGATCAGATGCGCGCCGCCGTCGCCGCTGCGAAGCCCCCGTGCCATTGCCTCGATAATGGCGCGATCCCCTTCCGATTCGATATTCCGGTCGCCGCCGAGGATCCAGATCACCGCCCGCTCCCGGTAACGCTGCCCGATCCATTCTCCATACTTGAATGCGTTTTCGGGGTTGAAGATGACCTTCCCTTTGCCGGCTCTCCCGGCCTGCCATTTGTCGCCCCATGTCGGCAGCAGGCCGACGCGCAGGCCCAGTTGTTCGGCTTTTGCCACGATGAAATCGACGTGATCCCAGTAATCGTTTTGCGGGCCTTCCTTGACATCCGGCCTCAGCGGATCGTTGTTGACCAGAGGTCGATGGCCGTAAGGATTCGGAGTGTTCAGACCGTCGAGTTCCGCCAAAGCCACGGCCTGGATGACGGTGAACCCCTTCTTGGCGCGGTTTTCCAGATAGAACGCGGCCTCTTCGCGGTTCAGACGGTGAAAGAGTTGCCACGCCGTATCGCCCAGCCAGAAGAAAGGCTGGCCGTCACGGGTAACAAGGTACCGACCGTTCCCGGAAACACGCAGGCCCGGTAACGACTCCCGGCCGGTTTGCGCCGGTAATCCGACAGATGGAGCCTGCTGAGCGTTGATTGCTGTCAGGTAAGGTAAACAGAACAGCGCGCCTGCAATCAGAGCAAGACTGCAATTGAGAAAATAGCCCGCCCTCAAGTTCATTGAATTCACTCCGGGTCATCCAGTATGCAAATCTGTTGCAACGTATTACTTACCGGTTGCGATAATCCTATCTGCCTGCTGTAAAGGTTAGATCATGAAACTCACCGATATGCCTGAAATTTACTATGAAACAAGGTCCGGAGCTATAAAGATCACATCAAATACTATAAGGATCGTATCATTTGAAATGACGGAAATGGCGTGATAGCATTCGCCGCCATGGCAAGACAGAACTGGGAAAACGCATTCTCACTGATTGATCCACAGATAAATGCGGAAGGGGTTCACGTCTGGCCGTTCGATCCCGCATTTCCCCTCGACGTGCGTTTCTATGTGTGGGACAAGCATCATCACATCAGAATGAATCGGCACGACTATTTCGAATTTTTTTATCTGCAGGCGGGCGAACTGGTTTGCCGGATTCAGGATCGCGAGTACCAGATGTCGAGCGGCGATCTGATCCTGATCAGCAGCACGCAGTATCACACGATACGAATACCAGAAAAGAAAAGGCCGCCCGACAAGGTCAAAGCGACTGTGCTCTATTTCCTGCCGGAACTGATTCGCGCATCCGACTCATCGGGAGACAGCATTGAATATCTGATGCCGTTCCTGATGCAGGACGACAGCTTTCCGCACCTGATAAAAGAGAGTACTGGAATTCCGGCACAGATATTCGATCTGATCAAGCAAGTACATCAAATTATTCCTGCGACTACGACACGGGCGCGCCTGACCGTAAAGACGTTTCTGAAAATGATCCTCATTCTACTGGTCAATCATTACGCCGATCGCCAGGGGACGGTGGAAACCTTCAATCGAAAGCAGCGGGCGATCGAGCAGCTCGCCCCGCTCTTCGAATTTCTGGAATCGAATTACATGGAGCCCATTTCAGTGGCCGCGGCGGCTGAGGTTCTGCATCTGAGTGAATCGCACTTCATGCGACTGTTCAAACAGGTAACGGGACAATCCTTTGTCAGCTATCTAAATCATTTCCGTATCGACAAGGCGGAACATCTGCTGTCGACGACAGACCTCTCAGTGGCCGAAGTCAGTCAGGCGGTTGGCTTTTGCGATCAAAGTTATTTCGGGCTGGTATTTCGCAGTCTGGTTCAGATGACTCCGCTGCAGTACAAACGCCAGTGCCGGAATCGATGATCGGGCACGGAGGAGAACAGACCCGGCGTGACTACCTGACCGTCATCAATTCATCCCAGTTGGTCGTGCACCGGCGGGATCTCATTCCGAACTTCGAGATCCATTTCCCTTCCGAGACGAACAGGCCGCACCTGACCGAATCCTTGCCCATCCTGCGATTGAGCTGATCGAGCACGTTCATGAGGCCTCGTTCGCGCCGATACCTTTCGGCGTTCCAGAGCCGCTGAGATCCCGACTCGGGCGGGACCAGCCCTGTGAGCATGACTCCGGCGCTCTTGTATCTGAA
>CALBSU010000799.1 GCA_937967285.1 uncultured Acidobacteriota bacterium | reverse complement strand
GCGATCCTGTCGACATCCCCTACCTCCAGTTCACCGGAAATGCGTCCCCGGATCCCGGGGAACGGAATGGCAATTCTGCTACACGTCTGGAGAATTTGCCAGACGCACCCGTCCCGAACGCAAGGTGTGTCGATCGAAGAATTATTTCTGGAATCGAGGGATGAGAAAAAGTGAAATGGAGCTAGCCGGGCTCGAACCGGCGACCTCTTGAATGCCATTCAAGCGCTCTTCCAAGCTGAGCTATAGCCCCATCAGTCGCGGAATATTCCTAATGGTTGAGAACATTCGCCCTCGTTTCGAGAGCTTTGGCATATTAGCCAAAGGATGGCCGGTCGTCAAGAGGCGGCGACTGATCGGGAATCAGAGAGCCTGCCTGAGGTCCGCCGCATTGACCGTTCCGATCAGCAGCCCATCGCCGTCGATGACCGCCAGGATCCCGAACGGGTTGGACTTCAGCTTCATTTCAGCATGCTCGATCGATGCCCTGACGGGAATGAACAGCGATTCGCTGACGGGTTCCATGTACTCACTGACCTCTCTTTTGTCCCATTCCTCGCGCGGCACGCCCCGCAGCTTTTCAAGCATCAGGATCCCATGCAGCCTGCCGTCTCTGGCGACCGGAAACCAGGTCCGCCGGTGCTCCGCCAGGACATCATCTATTAATTCGCTGAGCCGGATTTCCGGCGCCACGCTCACCGCCGGACTCTCCATGATCGATCCGACGGTTCCCGAAACGCGCAACTCCTCGATGCTCCTCCTGACCTCCTGCTCCTCGGCATGCTGCTGCTCGCGATGCCGGTAATCGCTCTCCGCAGCGTTCTTGAGAAAGATGCCGATGACGAAGAACCAGACCGCCATCATGAAGTCCTGCCAGAGCGTCCCGCGATAAATGCCGAAGGCGATCAGAAAAATGCCGTATGAGATGATCATGTAGGCGATCCCGACGCCCATTCGCTTGGCCGTCCGCGTCGCCGAGAGGATGTCCTTCCGCCTGTGCCAGAGGACCGCCCGCAGCGCCCTTCCGCCGTCGAGCGGCAGCCCCGGCAGCAGATTGAACATCGCCAGCAGCATGTTGGCCCACATGAGGTAGTAACACGCTTCGATGATCCCGAGCGCGATCGTGTTCCTGGCTCCGATGGCCTGCAGACCGATCAGGCCGGCCGTGAAGAGCAGGCAGAGCATGAACGAACTGGCGGGCCCTGCGATCGCCACGCGGAACTCCGCCATGGCCGTCCTCGGCTCGCCGATCAATCGAGCCCATCCGCCGAAGATGTGCAACTGAATGTCGTGAATCCTGATCCCCTCGAGCCTGGCGATCAGCGAGTGCGCCAGCTCATGCACCAGCACCGATCCGAAAAAGAGCCCAGTGATCACCAGTCCCAGAATCAGGTTCTGCCACGCCGGCCAGACCGGCCTGATCCGCGTCGGCAGCCAGAACTGCGACAGCAGCCAGACGTGCAGCACTGCCACCGGAATCCAGCTGTAATCGATGATTACCGGTATCCCGAATATCCGCGCGATTTGGAACTGTTTGAATTGCATAAATCAGTAAAAAGTAGAAAGTAGAAAGTAAAAAGTAGAAAGTGTTTGGACCTTTCTACTTTCTACTTTTTACTTTCTACTCCTTTTTTTACCGCCTCCATCAACTCCTTCGCATGGTCGTCGAAGAAATGGCCTGCGCCGTGGATCCGGATCAGCCTGAAGTCGGATTCGGGCGGCAGCGTCTCGAGCAGATCCTCGAGCGGTGCGAGGGGAGCGATCTCGTCCTCGACCCCGTGGATGAAAAGTTTCGGTTTCCGGCACTCGGCGAGAAAATCCAGATTGCCGAGCCGGGCCGGGACGCCTATTCCGATCAGGCTGTCAACGCGCGGATCCATGCAGCCGAGCCGAAAGCCGACGATCGATCCGAAGGAAAAACCGGCCACGACCACTTCACTCGCCTTCGGCTGGCTCGCCAGCAGGTAATCGAGGGCGGCGGCGGCATCGTCCGTCTCTCCGACCCCGTTGTCGTGGACTCCCGTGCTCTTGCCGACTCCGCGAAAGTTGAACCTCAGCACCTCGAAACCGATCGAGTGGAGCGCCTTTGCCGCGCGGAAGACAACTTTGTTGTGCATCGTTCCGCCGTGCAGAGGATGCGGATGCAGCACCAGCGCCACGCGCTCAGCGGTATCGCTGGTCGGACGATAGATTGCTTCGAGCTGGCCGTGCGAGACGGGGATCAGCAGATTTCCGGCTGGGTACATACGAGAACCTTGAGCGTTCCGGGGCGGGCCGCTTCGCGCATGGCCTCGATCCCTCTGTCCAGTGTGTAGGTGGCGGCGATCAGCGGTTCCAGATCGATCTCGCCGCTCGCCAGAAGTTTGAGCGCATCCTCGAAACGGCCGCAGCGCGATCCGACGATGCTGATCTCATCGACCACGATGCGCGAGGTGTCGATTTCGACCGCACCGTGAAAAGTCGATTTGAGGACGATGGTTCCGCGCGGACGGACGATCCGCAGCGCCAGGTCCAGACCCGCCGGCGCCCCGCTCGCCTCGACGACCAGATCGAACCGGTCGGCCGGATCGAAATCCCTCGCATCCCGTGTATTGACTCCGGCTTTCGCCGCCAGTTCCAGCTTTTCCGGATGTTTTCCGATCATCACCAGATCGGCTCCGGTCCGCAGCAGAACCCGGGCGATCAACTGGCCCAGCTTGCCGTCTCCGATGACCGCGATCCTGTCACCCGGGCCGATCTCGACCTGTTCCAGAATCTCGCAGGCGGCGGCCAGCGGTTCGGTGAAGACGGCCTGCCTGTCGCTCACTTCGTCGGGCAAAACCAGCAGATTGACCGGCGGGAGGCTCAGATATTCCGCCATCGCGCCGTCCCGGCCGTGTATCCCGAGCACCGTCCGCCCGAGGCAGTGCCGCGGATCGCCCCTCCGGCATAACTCGCACTCGCCGCAACCGGCGTTGATCTCGCCGACCACGCGGCGTCCGACCTGAGATTCGTCCGGCGATCGTTCGACGATGCCGACGAACTCATGCCCCAGCGTCCCGCTGTAACCGGCATACCCGTGGACGATCTCCAGATCGGTGTTGCAGACACCCGCCATAGTCACTCTGACGAGCGCCTCGCCTTCCCTCTCGGGCCGCTCGACCTCAGCCAGCCTCAGGTCTCCATCCTCGAATCGCAGTGCTTTCATCGTTTTTTAAGATATCAGGTCGACGCCCTCAAGTCATCATGAGGCGAGACTGGCTTTTTAAGGTCCCGTGTGAGATGCTTGAGAAGCATGTCGGCAACCGGCATCTACAGTGATCATCAGAAAGGAAATCGAATGTCCATAGTAAAAATAGGCGATACGGTCAAGGTTCATTATATCGGCAAGTTCGACAGCGGAGATGTTTTCGACTCATCAGAGAACTCCGAGCCGCTCGCCTTCACCGTCGGAGCCGGCCAGGTTATCCCCGGTTTCGATCAGGCCATGATCGGGATGACCGTCGGCGAATCGAAAAATGTCGTCATTCCACCGGATGAAGCCTACGGCGACCGGATCGAGGAACTCGTCCAGACCATCGATCGGGAGCAGTTCAAGTTGAGCGGAGTCGATCCCGAGATCGGCATGGGAATCGAGATGCAGACGCCGCAGGGCAGCTTCCCTCTCGTCATCACCGAACTCACCGAGACTACCGTCACCCTCGACGCCAATCACCCGCTCGCCGGAAAAGAACTCCATTTCTCGCTGACTCTCGTCGAGATCGCAGTCTGAGATTTCATCGCCGCAGACAGGAACGCGCATGCCGGTCGATCGACATGCGC
>CALBSU010000798.1 GCA_937967285.1 uncultured Acidobacteriota bacterium | reverse complement strand
TTTGACCCCGATTATGGAGTTACCGCTTGATTTACAAGACGGTATCTTCAGGCGGCTGCTTTACCGGCAGTTCGGCGATCAATAAAGGAAAAGCCCGCCTGAAGGCGGAACTCCATGCACTCCATGCTAATCAAGTTTGAGCACCGCCTGGAGGAGGACGTTGACGCCTTTGGCGATCGCTTCGGGCGATGAAAATTCGCGGGGCGAATGGCTGATGCCGTCGACGCTCGGGACGAAGATCATGCCGACCGGCCCGAGATGCGCCATCTCCTGGGCATCGTGGCCGGCGCCGCTGGGCATCGACCGTGTCGAGTACCCGAGCCCTTTCGCCGATTCGTCGATCACGCGCCGGATCCTCGGATCGGTCGGTGCCGGCGGAGTCCGCATGGTCTGGTTGAATGTGAACTTCGTCCCGGTGGCCTGCTCGATCTTCGAGACCTCCGGCAGAATCTTCTGATAGAGAAGGTCCATCTTCGCCTGATCCAGATCGCGGATTTCGAGACTGGTGACGACCTTGCCGGGGATGACGTTGTAAGCGCCGGGAAAGGGCTGCAGCCGGCCGACTGTCGCCACCTGACGCCCCTCGATCGAGGTCGCGACGCGATTGACGGCGTCGATGTATCGGGCGGCGGCCAGCATGGCGTCCCGGCGCTGATTCATCGGAGTCGTCCCGGCATGGTTGGCGAAGCCCTCGATCGTCACGTCCCACCAGTTGATGCCGACGATCCCCTCGACCACGCCGATGTCGGTCTTTTCCGCATGCAGGATTCCGCCCTGCTCGATGTGCAGTTCAAGGTATGCCGCGATGCTGCCCGGCTTGCGAACCGCATCGGAGAGTTTCGCCGGATCTCCGCCGATGTAGCTGATCCCGTCGCGGATCGTCTTCCCGCTGTTTGTCTTCAGACCGAGCGTCTTTTCGGTCAGCCCGTAGGCGATGGCGTGACTGCCGATCGTCCCGCCCTCCTCGTTCTGAAAGATGATCACCTCCAGCGGATGGCGCAGCGCGACGCGGTTTTCCGCCAGCGTCTGAGCCACCTCGATCGCGCCCATCGACCCGACCTCTCCGTCATAGTTCCCGCCTTCCGGAACCGAATCGATATGCGACCCGATGACCAGCGGCGGAAGCGACGAATCACGGCCCGCCCGCCGCCCGACCAGATTTCCGGCCGCGTCGATGCTCGCCTCGAGACCCGCTCCGCGCATCAGCCTGATCGTGTATTCGCGCCCCGCCAGATCGGCCTCGGAATAGGCCACGCGACTGACGCCGCCCTGCGCGTTGCGGCCGAATTGCGACAATTCAGCCAGGTGGCGGTTGACGCGCTCTCTGTTGATGCGCAGCCCTGCCGGCGCCTGCCATCCCATCGGTATCGCCGCCGCCAGCAGATTGAGACTGAAATCCCGTCGATTCATCATAATCTCCAGTTGTTGCTATAATTCCCGCTTTGACCGATACAACTCACGTTCATCTGGAAGGAATATATATTAATGATAGAGAAAAAGACGAGAGCAGTCATCTGGGATCTCGACGGGACGCTGATCGACTCGGCGGACTATCACTGGGAAGCCTGGCAGGAGGTCATGGCAGCCGAGGATTTCACCATCAGTTACGAGGAGTACGTGGCCGATTTCGGCAAGCGCAACGATGAGATCCTGCGCGGGCGGCTGGGAGAGCACCTGACGGACGACTATATTGCCCGCGTCTCGCTGGCCAAGGAGGAAGCGTATCGCGCGCTCGTCCGCACGCGCGGCCTGGAACTGCTTCCGGGGGCCGCCCGCTGGCTCGCCCGCCTCCAGCAAGACGGCTGGATGCAGGCGCTCGGGACCTCCGCCCCGCGCGGCAACATCGACGCGGTCTTCGATGCCCTCGATATCGCCCGGTTCTTCAACGCCGTCATGTCCGCCGATCAGGTCGAGCGCGGAAAACCCTTTCCCGACGTTTTCCTCGCCGCGGCGCGAAAGCTGGAGGTCGCGCCATCCGATTGCATCGTCGTCGAGGATGCCCCGGCCGGGATCGAGGCTGCCCGCCGCGCCGGGATGTTCGCTCTCGCCGTCAGATCGACCCATCCCGACCTGACGGGCGATTTCACCGTTCAGTCCCTGGATGTGTTGCCGGAAGCCTTTTTCGATCAGATGTTTACGTGAGCCGGGAGCACCCGGGAGCGCCGAGCACCCGGGAGCGCCGAGCTGGTGCTCGGCGTTATTCTCACTAAAAACACGCCGAGCTGGTGCTCGGCGCTCCCAGGAAAAATTGCCTTCAACTGTTAATCAAACCGATATCGTCACGTTTCTGCTCATGAAAGAAGACTCAAAGGAGGGTTACGTGCCGGTAAACGCAACAAATTTAAGGGCGGTGGAGCCGATGACGGTGAGCGAACGGCCTGCGCACGACCTGGAGACGCTTTTTCGTGAGCACCATGAAATGGTCTTCAGGACTGCATATCGGATTACTGGCAGCGTGGTCGATTCCGAGGATGTATTGCAGACGGTCTTTCTGAGGCTCTCGAGGCGTCAGGGCGAGATCGATCTGGAGCCGAGTCCGGGTGGATATCTGCACCGGGCTTCGGTCAATGCGTCGCTCGATCTGATGAGACAGCGCGGCCGCACGAATCCGGTCCCGATCGACGACATTGCAGCCAGCTTTTCGGCCGATCACGGGTTGAATCCGGAGAAGATCCGGGAGAACGCGGAGATCCGCGGGCTGATCCGGAGGGCCGTTTCGGGGCTCGGAGAAAAAAGCGCGGAGATGTTCGTCCTCAAATACTTCGAGGGATTCGACAACGGCGAGATAGCCGAGCGCCTCGGGACATCACCGATGGTCGTCGGAGTGATGCTCCACAGGGCTCGGACCAAAGTAAAAAAAGAGA
>CALBSU010000797.1 GCA_937967285.1 uncultured Acidobacteriota bacterium | reverse complement strand
TCGGACAGCAACGAGCACGCCCGTCGCTTCTATCAGGAGGCCGGCAAGATGATGAAGTACGGCAATCTGACCGAAGAGGAGGCGCTCCGCCTGGTCACGCTCAACCCGGCGATCCAGCTCCGTCTGGACAATCGCATCGGCAGCATCGACGTCGGCAAGGATGCGGACCTGGTGCTCTTCAACGGCCATCCCTTCAGCGTCTATTCGCGTCCCGAAATGACCCTGATCGAGGGCGAAGTCTACTTCGACCGCAAGCAGGACATCGAAATGCGCGCCAGACTGGCCAAAGAGAAGAAGGATCTGATCGAGCGCGAGAAGAGGATGCCCGGGCAGCGCCAGCCGAGCCAGCCCGATCCGACCATCATCCCGACGATCTCAGAGGATGATCTGGACGGACACATTCATCCTTCATACCGCCGGAAAAACTAGGCCGGGCAGTCTACACCAGATGGAGAAGACATTTACCATGCGAGTAATCAACAGGTCGTTACTTCTGATAATGCTGGCTCTGGCCGTTTCGGTCACGGTGACGGCACAGAACGATGGAGCTTATGCCATCCGCAATGCGAGGATCGTAACCGTCTCCGGCCCGGTCATCGAACGCGGAACGGTGGTCATATCCGACGGGAAGATCTCGGCGGTCGGCGCCTCGGTCGCGATTCCAAGAAACGCAAAAGTGATCGACGGGACGGGGCTTTCGGTCTACCCCGGAATGATCGATTCCAGCACGATCATCGGACTGACCGAAGTGGGCCAGGTCGCGGCCACGGTCGATACAACCGAGATCGGCGATTTCAAGGCCAACATGAAGGCTCTGACAGCGGTCAACCCGCACAGCGAGCTGATCCCCGTGGCCAGAATGAACGGGGTGACGACCGTGCTGACCTGCCCGCAGGGCGGTCTGGTTTCGGGTCAGTGCGCCCTGATCAACCTCGAAGGCTGGACTCCTGAACAGATGAAGCTGAGAGCCCCGGCCGCGATGATGATGAACTATCCGGGCCTCGGATTTCGCGGAGGCGGAGGCTTCGGTGGAGGTCGGCGCGGCGCCGGCATCACCGAACAGCAGCGCCAGGCGCGCGACCGTCAGGTTGAATCGCTCAGCAAAACTCTCGAGGACACACAGGCCTACCTGAAGGCGAAGGAGGCCGCCGCGCGCGACCGGAGCATCCCTCCGCGCTCGACCGATCTGAACCTCGAGGCGATGATCCCCGTGATCAAGGGCGAAGTTCCCGTTCTGGTCACCGCCAACAGTCCCGGAGACATCAAGGGTGCGATCGAGCTGGCCGACAAGTTCAAGCTCAAACTGATCATCAACGGCGGAGATGACGCCGTCAAAATGGCGAAGGAACTGAAGGACAGGAACATCCCCGTCATCCTCGATGCCGTGCTCTCACTGCCCGGCGGCGAGGATGCGCCCTACGATGAATCCTATGCCCGTGCGTCCGAACTGCATAAAGCCGGAGTCAAATTCGCATTTTCCACCGGCGATGCCTCGAACGTCAGGCTGCTCCCCTACAATGCAGGTATCGCGGCAGCTTTCGGCCTCCCGAAGGATGAAGCGCTCAAGGGCGTGACGCTCTACCCGGCACAGATCTTCGGCGTCGACAGCATGGTCGGCAGCATCGAGTCCGGCAAGGTCGCCAATCTGGTCGTCACCGACGGGGACATCCTCGAACTTCGAACGAAGATCAAACATATGTTCATCAACGGCAGCCAGGTCGACCTTACCAACAAACACACGCGCCTGAACGATAAGTTCAAGGACAGACAGTAACAGACCGAGGGCCGCGGTTTCGACTGCGGCCCTCTTCACTCGATCCGGAATCAGACCCGGCTTCGACCCACCGTCAACTCGTCCCCACCCCGACAACCTCACCCGCTCTGATTTGCAGATCAGCTCTCCATATGAGATTTTTATATCGTCATAACAATTACTTATAAGCAGGAAGGAGAACTGAGATGCCAATTGAATTCGATCTGACTGAAGAGCAGCTTCAGGTCAAGCGGATGGTGCGCGAGTTCGCCGAAGCCGAAATCCGTCCGCACGTCATGGAGTGGGACGAAGCCCAGCATTTTCCGCGTGAACTGTTCAGTAAAATGGGCGAACTCGGCCTGAGTGGAGTGATCTTCCCGGAGGAGTATGGCGGCGCGGGGATGGGCTATATCGAATACGCGACGATCATCGAAGAGCTCTCACGGGTGGACGGCTCGATCGGTCTCTCGGTGGCCGCTCATAATTCGCTCTGCACCAATCATATCTATCAGTACGGCACCGATGAACAGAAGCGGAAGTATGTGACTCCGCTGGCGAAGGGCGAAAAACTGGGAGCGTGGGCGCTGACGGAACCCGGCTCAGGATCGGATGCCTCGGGGATGAAGACCACCGCCGTCCGTAAAAACGGCGGCTGGGTGCTCAACGGATCGAAGAATTTCATCACTCACGGAATCTCCGGTGACATCTGCGTTGTCCTCGCTATCACGAATCGGGAAATGCGTTCGCGCGGGATCTCCGCCTTCATCGTCGAGCGCGGAACGAAAGGGTTCATCGCCGGCAGGAAGGAGAACAAGCTCGGCGTCCGAGCCTCAGAGACGGCATCTTTGATCTTCGAGGACTGCTGGATACCCGAAGAGAACCTGCTCGGCGAACCCGGCCGAGGTTTCGTCAACTCGATGCAGATCCTCGACGGAGGCAGAATCTCGATCGCCTCTCTCGCGCTCGGCATCGCCCAGGGAGCATTCGAATCGGCGCTTAAATATTCGCAGGAACGGCAGCAGTTCGGCCATCCGATCTTCGACTTCGAGGCCATCCAGTTCAAGCTGGCCGATATGGCAACTGAAATAGACGCCGCCCGCCTGCTCACCCAGCGCGCCGCCTTCCTCAAGGACAGAGGACGCCAGACGACCAGAGAATCTGCCATGGCTAAACTCTATGCTTCAGAGGTCGCCGTCAGAGTCAGTGAGGACGCCATTCAGATCCACGGCGGCTACGGCTTCACCAAAGACTACCCGCCCGAAAAGTTCTGGCGCGATTCCAAGATATGCACCATCGGCGAGGGCACCAGCGAAGTCCAGCGCCTTGTCATCGCCAGACAATTAATTCAGTAGAAAGTAGAAAGTAGAAAGTAGAAAGTAGAAAGTAGAAAGTAGAAAGTA
>CALBSU010000796.1 GCA_937967285.1 uncultured Acidobacteriota bacterium | reverse complement strand
CCCGCGGGCAGGCTGGATTTGATCACTTCGCCCCAGGCGGCGTAGTAGTAGTCGGCAATCCACTTTGTCAGTTCGAGAAGTTCCGGTGTGACGAGCGGCTCGGTGTCGAAGAGTTCCTCGATCTCGCGAATCTCGATGCCTTCATCGATCTGGCCGGTCTCGGACATCCCCTCGTGAAGGTCGACGATGTAGCCCGTCACCAGTTGCTTGCCGAAGGGCACGAGCACGCGGCAGCCAGGCTTCGCCTCGGCGGCGAAACTCTCGGGCAGCCGGTAGGTGAAGGTCTGGTAGACGTTGAGCGGTATCGCTATTTCGGCAAACATAGCTTTAACTCGAATCAGAGCCCAGGGCGATCGATCCGGTAGAGGCTGTACTCGCCCTCGGAGAAGACCGTCCGGTAGAGGTCGCGGAAAAATTTTTCATTGGCCTGCATCTGCAGACGTTCGACAGGTCCGATCAGCAGATAATCGGCTTTCAGCCTCGAAAGCGCGTCGATCGCTTCCGGTCCTCCGCGGAATGCGGTTTTGACGTCGTTTTCGCGCTCCTGAAAGTTAATGCCGTGCGTCCAGAGATGTCCGGGATAGCCCATCACCGATCTCCTGCCCGAAAGCGCGACCGTGGAATTATGAATCGGCGCGTGCAGGATCACCGACCGGGGCGGCGTGGTCTGCCTGATCCGTTCGGCTGTCCTGACTTCCGCACTGCCGAAGAGCGGAACTTTCTCGACGGGCGAGAGCGCTCGAATTACGTCGAGCGCGCCGGAGAGCGTGCAGACCGCGAGCAGGGCGGCACCGACGATCTTGAGCGCCGGCGATCCGCGGCCGATCAGAAATGCCGGAATCACCGAGCCGATCGCGCAGGCGATCAGCGACCAGTAGACCAGCACCTTGATATTGTCCCACGTCCACGGCGCGAGCATTACCAGATTCGGCAGAATGAACCAGATCCAGAAGGGAAGCTGAAACCGCCTGGCCTGACGGTCGATCAGCCTGACCGAAGCCAGCGCGGCAACCGCGAGCGCGAGCAGAAATCCGGCATTGACCGCCCAGAAGAGGGCGGGGTTGGAGTTCCCGGCCTCCCACCACGTGTGATATTTGAACAGCTCGTCGCGGACCTGTGTCCCGCTCAGGTAGAAGGCTTGCGGCGCCGAGAGCAGCCCCGCGGGTATCGCAAACCGCAGCCAGTCGCGCGTCGGGTAGAGCGCCACAACCAGCGGCCATGCGATCATGACTGAAAAGAAGCCGTGAGCGTGGAGCATCGGCAGCATTCCGGCCAGCACTCCTGACGCCAGCAGCCATCTTCTGCCGGCATCGCCCCGGTCCCTCAGCGCCGTCCACCACAAGGTCAGAATCATGACAACGAACGGCAGGCCGAAGAGCATCGAACGCTGCGGAATCAGGAGCGTCGTGATCACGTTGCCCCAGCGGATCGGCACAACCTGTCCGGCCGCGCTCAACTCGGCGTTCATCGTGTACGTCTTCGGTAGATGGAGCATGAACTTGACCAGCCCCTGTCTGAGCTGCACCGGATCGGCCATATACGCCGACATATCCCCGAAAAAATTGACGAAACCCAGCCCGCCGTTGAAAAAGAAGAGCGCCGGAGCGATACGTCCGGCAACGGCGCTTCCCGTCAGGCGACGCGTAAAATAATCCAGCAGACCGACCAGCGAAACCGACAACGGCAGATTGACGAAAAAAAGCGCGGCTTCCAGGCTTGCACCGCAACGGATCAGATATGCCGCCAGAAAATCAATTAATAATGGATACGTGAACCTGCTTCCCGCGAAGACGGGATTCTCCGGCGGCAGATTCTCTCCCCATGCGATCGAATTGATCACGCTCAGATGAAACGGCAGATCGCCGAAGTTATTGGCCGGCGCCGTCATCAGCCCGGCTCCGGTGAAATCGACTACACGGCTGAAGAGCACAATCATCAGCCCCGTCCACAAAGCGTATATCGCCAGATCCGCGCCGCCCGGCCTCAGCCCGCGGATTTCATCGATTGTTCCTTTCCACGCGCCCAGTCTGTACAGGACAAGCCCTGCTGCTGCCACTATCGAAACCGAAACAGCGATCGATATCGCATTCAAACCGAGGATCAGAGACGCCAGAAATCCTGACCAGGACAGCAGCGCCAGCCCGACCACCGACCCGGCGCACAGCGCGACCGGTAACGGCAGCCCCGGCACCGCCTTTCGAGTCAGTCCGATGCCCGTAACTATCGCCAGTATGATGACCGGAATAATTATCAGCGTTCCCATCATTTCCTGTATAGCGATCGGCGCCCCGATTCTCAAGCGTTTTTCGTTCCGTTCGATGTGATTACTTCGCCATCTATTCGTGACGACACGTACATTTCAATCGGCTAATTTGCTTTATGTTGAGAGTGAATAAGGGAGTCAGGCTGGAAAGCGGCATCGGATCATACGCATTTTCTAATGCCGGCCAGGCAACTATGACCCGGGAAGGAACATCTTGACCGGTGCAGACGCGGGACATATAGTTGATAATCCAATGTGACTCAAGCGCAACATCGGTTCTTAGACAGGAAGCAGGAGGAAAAGTGATCAAATTGAAAGATGAGTTCCATGCGGAACAAGACCGAGCAACAGCAGGGTACACGGTAGTCAAGGAAGCGGAAGCCAATCTTCCGACCGAATTCGGCCCGTTCAGGATCATCGGATTCAGCAGCACGACAAGCGACGAGGAGTTCGTCGCGCTGGTCAAGGGCGAACTGGATCCCAACACCCCGACGCTGGTCCGCATCCACTCGCAGTGCCTGACCGGAGACGTATTCCACTCGCTCAAGTGCGATTGCGGCCCGCAGCTTCAGCGCGCCATGGAGATGGTTCAGGAAGAGGGCGCCGGAATCATCGTCTATCAGCACCAGGAAGGACGCGGCATAGGAATCATCAACAAGATCCGCGCTTACGCTTTGCAGGACGAGGGCGCCGATACGATCGAGGCCAATCTCCGCCTCGGCTTCGATGTCGATCAGCGCGAGTACGACCAGTGCGCTGAAATCATCAAGATCCTCGGCGCTCGCAAGGTCCGCCTGATGTCCAACAATCCTGACAAATTCAAGGCGCTCCGCGAGGCCGGCGTCCAGGTCGTCGAACGCGTCCCGCTCGAAATCAAGACCAAGGAACCC
>CALBSU010000795.1 GCA_937967285.1 uncultured Acidobacteriota bacterium | reverse complement strand
TATCGCTGCGAGGAGCACGACTGGATCTACCCGGCGGAGGTCATCGACGGCAAGTGCAAGTTCTGCGGTCGGACGGTCGAGGTCGGACGGATTGAGAAGATGTCGAAGTCGAAGAAGAACACGGTCGATCCGGACGAGATGATCCGCATCTACGGGACGGATACCGTCCGGCTGTTTATGCTCTTCACCGCACCGCCCGAGAAGGACCTGGAATGGAGCGAGGCCGGAGCCGAGGGCGCCTCGCGCTTCCTGGCCCGCGTCTGGCGCATCATCTATAAGTGGCACGACAAGTTCGCCGGCGCGGCCGAGGGAGAGTTCTCGACCGAAGCGCGCGCTCTGCGCCGGAAGACTCACCAGACGATCAAGCGCGTGACTCACGACATCGGCGAACGGATGAATTTCAACACCGGCGTCGCCGCTCTGATGGAGCTGACCAACGAGATCTACGCTTTCGACGGGACGATCAAGGGCGAGTCTTCATCGAGCGACAGGTTTGCCGTCCGCGAGGCGATGGAGGCTCTGGCGAAACTGCTGGCTCCCTACACTCCGCATATCGCCGAGGAGCTGTGGTCGGGGCTGGGGCATGACGAAATCGTCGTGGCCGCTCCGTGGCCGGAGTTCGACGCCGAACTGGCGAAGGACGAGGAGCTGGAGATCCCTGTGCAGTTGAACGGCAAGCTGGTGGCGAAGCTGAACGTGCCGGCGGAGATCGATGAGGCGGCTCTGATCGCCCTGGCCACAGGCAATGAGCGGGTGATAGCCCGCCTGGAGGGCCGCACGATCGTCAAGACGATCGTCGTCCCGAAACGCCTGGTCAACCTGGTCGCGAAGTAGTACGGAATACCGCATGGAGTACCGGCTTCAGCCGGGCTGTCCATTCTGCCGCTCTCGAGTCTGAATCGAGAGCGGCATTTATTTTTTTGACAATCAATATATATCCACAGTCACGGTATTTGCCGTCTTGCCGTCGACGATGACGACGATATTGACCTCTCCTCTGGTCTTGAGGACCCGCGGAATTCTGAGCGTCACCTGATCCAATCCGATGAAATCCGGCTGAACGCCGGCGTAGAGGACTTCGGCCACTTCCCCGCCGATCGTGGCCGTGACCGCGGTCAAAGCGCTGCGGTTTCTGATCCCCGTTCCGTAAAGAACCAGAAACAGCTGGTCGGTCTCGGGCCCGAGGTCGATCGGGGCCGGAACGAACTTCATCTGATTATTGTCGTAGTTGGCGATCGGCTCATAGTTCTGCGAGTTATCGGCCTTGACGCGCAGAACGACGGCGGCGGCTATCCCCTGCCCGTTGGCGTTGGCAGAGAAGAACCCCGGAGCGACCGGATCGACCTGGACATTACCAGCCGAGGCAGCGCCGTCGCCGCTGGTGATTGTGACCGTTGCCTGACCTCCGGCCGTTCCGGCGGGAACCAGATAGTTGACCTGACCACCCGAAACGAAGAAGAGCGGCGCCGCCCGTTCCGTCCCCAGGCTGTCCTTGACCTTGACCGTCGTTCCGGCCAGCGTCGTCGGCAGTGGAACTGTCGTCGCGCCCTGAGTGGCCGTCGCCAGATTGTTGCCGAATGCGGCCACGATTGATTCTGCCGTCAGCGCCGCGCCGGAGAAACTGGCCGCGCTGACGCTCGATAGCGGTCCGATCGAAGGCGGAGCGTTGACCACGACGGAAGTCGTGTAGCAGTTATCGCCCGATGAGCTGCTGCCGTTGCCTGCCAGTCCCGAGGCATAGAAGGTCACCTTGCCGATATCGGTCGCGGGCGCGTTCCAGGTGAACGACCAGACGGCTTCGCCTTCCGTAGTCGGCTGAGCGCCGGCCGATTTCTGCGTCACGTAGCTTCTCTGGTTTCCGTTGTATGTCCCGACCGCGGTCGCCAGCCTTGCGGTATCAGTGACAGTGAATGTGCCGGCCTGCTTGCCGGTATCGTCGAGCGCGGTCACCTGAAAACCGTACTGAACGAAGTTTGCCTGCTTCATCTTCACGCTCACCGTCACAGCCTGACCGAGCGTGTAACTGGCCGGCAAACCGGAGATTGTAAGTTCCCCCGAGCCGGCATTGTTGGCGGTGCCCGTGTGACAACGTGTGCAGTTCGACTCACCCGGCGCCCCTGTAGTCAGCGTTCCGGGAATGTTGGTTCTCGCATCTGCCGCATCCGGCATCGCCAGGAATATTCCGCCCCCTGCCACGATCAGCGATAAAACCAATACTTTCAATATTTTATAAGATGACTTCATACGTCCTCCCGAGGTTTATGATTTCACGGTGATTAATTGTTTATGACTGCTTGTTGTTTTCCAAAGGCAAGGACGGTGCCACTGAGAAGCGATTGACTTTAACTGTAAGCAACTGAAAAGATTGCCGTTGCTAATCCAAGGTTGGTATTGAGGCAGATTCTTCAGCCAAACTGTGGATAAATACACTCAAGATTGTGCAATATCACACAAATTCGGTTGAGCTGTGACAGGGGAAGCCGGGTGCGGGCTCAAATGGCGTTTGTTTGAAAAAATAATGGCTGAGGATGCTGCGGATTCCGCTGAGGACGAGTCAAAAACGTGTTGAAAAGCGAACCATAAAACTCTTTCATATATAAAAGCGCAAACAGAGATAAAAAAGGGTCATTGTCCATTAAAAAAGATAACTACCCGCAGAGGGAAAAAGAAAATTGGACAGGATTTACAGGATTTAACAGGATTTACAGGATTAAGTCTGAGAGTATTCAGGCCCGCATTACCTGGCAAATGGCTTATGACTTATCTTCGAGCTCATTTTATCCTTAGGTTTAATCCTGTAAATCCTGTCAAATCCTGTAAATC
>CALBSU010000794.1 GCA_937967285.1 uncultured Acidobacteriota bacterium | reverse complement strand
AGAAATACGACTTCGTGACCGATTTCCTCGGCGGATCGGCGATCGGATACCTGACGGGCCCTGGACAATACAACTACCCGGACACGAACGAATACATCCGCGTCACCGGAGAGCAGCTCAAAGCACGCGACGGCCTGCTCTCGCTGAGGCTCAACAATCAGCTCGAAGAGGTGATCTACTTCGACGAAGTGAAGCTGCTGGCTGTCGATCATCCGGCGGAGACTGAAGTCTATCCGAACGAACGGCTGATGCCGGCGCCTCCCTACCCCGATTTCAAAATCTTCACGACCCGCGAACCGCGACCGCCTGTCAGCGCGATCGACGACAAGGGCAGAAATATTCTGCCTCTGCTGACCGATATCGACCGTCGTTACCCTGAAGATTTCGAGAAGCTGCCGTACAAGGGCTATGCCCGCGAGCATGCGATCGAACTCGATCTCGGAAACCTCGAAGATGCCGGGCGGGTGCTGCTGCTGATGACGGCCTGGATCGACTATGCCGACTCGACGTCGAATCTCTCGGCCTCGCAGGCCGGCGCGAAGCTGATTCCGCCGTACGTGCAGGTCAGGAACGAGCGCGGCGAGTGGCAGACCGTCGTGCCGCAGATGGGCTTTCCGGCCGGATTGCCGAAGACGATGACAGTCGATCTGACGGGCAAGTTCCTGTGCCGCGACTGGAAGGTCCGGATCGTGACCAGCATGCGAATCTACTGGGACCGGATTCTGGTCGATACATTTTCAGAGCAGGTTCCGCAGCGCATAACCAGGCTCGACCCGCTGAAGGCCGAGCTGAGGTGGCGGGGTTTCCCGCGCGAGTATTCGCCGGACGGGCGCAAACCGCTGATCTACGATTACTCGACGATCGAGCCATCCGCCCCGTGGAAGGCGCATCTCGGCAACTACACCAGATACGGCAACGTGCGTGAGCTGCTGCTCTCGGCCGACGACATGTATGTCATCACGCGAAACGGCGACGAGATGCAGGTGGACTTCGATGCGCGCCGGCTGCCGGCTCTGCCCAAAGGGTGGAAGCGGACCTGGCTGGTCTATGCCGACGGCTTCGGCAAGGACATGGATATCAATTCGGCCCGTCCCGAAACCATCGGAGAGCTTCCCTTCCACGGGATGAAGAGCTATCCGTACTCGAAAGGCGACCGTTACCCGATAACGAGGAAGCATCTGGATTATCTCGAACGCTACAACACGCGAAACGTCAATGAACAGCTCAGGGCAGCGTCACAATGATCAGATCATTACCTCGCAGTCGCTCCCGGACTGAGTCGGTACAGCACCGGGAGCGATAGCGACCGGGTTCTGATGCGCCGCGCTCAACGGAGAGCTGCTGGCCGAGTATCAGTCCGGAGCGCCGACGACTGTCAGGAAAGAGTACGGATACCGAAGCGGGCAGCTTCTGGTAGTCTGGGACAGCGACAAGGTCGGAAACGAGCGGCTGAAGTGGCTGGTGACCGATCATCTGGGCTCGACGCGGATGGAGGCGGACCTGTCGGGCAGCCTCACCGGGATGAGGCGCCACGACTATCTGCCCTTCGGCGAGGAACTGACCTCGGCTCACGGGGCTCAGCGCAGCGGGGTGGGCTACGAACCGCCTGCGAGCAATGTCCGGCAGAAGTTCACCGGCAAGGAGCGAGACGGCGAGACCGGGCTGGATTACTTCCTGGCGAGGTATTACTCATCGATTCAGGGAAGGTTCACAAGTCCGGACGAGTTCTCGGGCGGGCCGGAGGAACTCTACGACTTCGCCGATACCGCATCGGACAATCCGACCTTCTATGCCGATCTTCACGACCCACAGTC
>CALBSU010000793.1 GCA_937967285.1 uncultured Acidobacteriota bacterium | reverse complement strand
CTCTTGACAGCCCCCCCCCTTATTCGACTATTGTTCCCGACAGGTCCCCAAACTGAATGATAGAACGATAATCAGCCGACTCAGCTCTTTTATCCGCCATTAACATACCTGCGATAAAGAAGAGGTTCAGTTATGATTACTACCGAGGCCAAGGCGTTAAAATTCATGAAGGTATTACTCGTGATCGGCGTTTTTGTGGCTGTGGTACAAGCAGGTCACCTGTATTACTCAAATCTCCAGTCACCTGGGACGTATAAAGTCAAGGCCGGGGAAATGCGCACAGGGGCACCTGTGCCGTACACGGTCAGGCTGATCGAAACGTTTCATGGTTCTGATGGCTCAGCAGTTGACACTCAGGAAAGCATATGGGCTGTTCGTTCAGACGGTGCTTCAGTCAGGCATATCATGCAAAAGCAGAGTAAGCAGACCTCAGAACGGACGATCAAGTTCGTATCCGGTGAAGAGATTGTGATCAATGAATTGACGAATATCAAAAGTACTACATTTGAGAAATCTGTAAATTCTGCTCGCTGGCAAAGAGATCCGTCTTCAAAGTGTATAAACTCATTTGCCGGAACTGCCATGACATCTCTGCCGGAAACTATCAGCGGAGAAGAAACGGTTAACGGATATCGGACCGTAAGGATTTCGGCTAACAACGTTACATCCTGGTATGCTTTGGATTATGGCTGTGCATTAGTCAGAGATAAGGCCGAATGGGGAAATGATAAAGGATATAGTGAGCACAACGCGGTATTACTCGTTCCCGGGGAACCGGATGAGGCATTATTCAAGATCCCTGTAAACGCCAGAGAGGCGCCTCCATCAGAAAGACTCCTGAGTTCTGAGACGAACGGCGCAAGTAATTGCGGAGCGAAGTGCATGGAACTATTGCAAAAGTTTGACGCACGTTATTACGCAAATCGCCCTGCCAGGTAAAAGCGGGTGTTTCATCAGAGTATTAATCTCAGCATCTCCATCTAACTTTGCCGTTATTCTGGCTGAACATTTGAGAGGTCCCGGGAGAGAATCCACCGCGTCGCGTCGAGCAGGTTCGATGCGACGTGGTCCGGATTCCTCATCCACTGTTCCGCAGCCAGTTCTTCTTCCCCATAACCGGTTCTGACCAGAATCGACTGTGTGCCGGCGCCGTGTCCGGCCTGAATATCCCTGTAGCGGTCTCCGATCATAAAACTTCCGGCCAGGTCGATATTGAAATCCTCCGCGGCGCGCAGGAGCATTCCCGGCAAAGGTTTACGGCAATCGCATTCGATCCGGTAGGGCGGAAGTCCGTTCTCGGGATGGTGCGGGCAGAAGTAGATGGCGTCGAGCCGTGCGCCTCCGCGTTCGAGCGTATCATTAATTAATAGATTGATTTCGGCGAGGAAGTCTTCGGTGAAGACACCGCGGGCGATGCCGGCCTGGTTGGTGGCGACTATGGCGAGGTAGCCGGCGCGGTTGATCATTCGAATCGCCTCGATGGCGAAATCGTAGACGCGGACCTGCGAAGGGTGTGTGATGTATCCGGCCTCTTCGTTGATGGTGCCGTCGCGGTCGAGAAAGATGGCTTTGGGTTGAATTTTCATGGTCGGTGCGCACGCTCCCAGCGTGCGAATGCTTTCATTCAGTGCGCACGCTGGGAGCGTGCGTACCGTCCAGGGAGTGTGCGCACCGTTCGAAGACCTCCCCGGCATCGATCCGGGTCATGCAGCGATGATCGATCGGGCAGTCTCGATGCATGCAGCGGGCGCACTCAATTCCCTCGGCGCGGATCATTTCGGCCTTCGGACCCGTCGGAGCGGTCTCGAACTCATTGGTCGGGCCGAAGATGGTCAGCACCGGAGTTGCCAGCGCGGCGGCGATGTGGGCCGGGCCGGTATCGTTGCTGACCAGAAGGTCGGCCGAATCGAGCAGGCCGATCAGTTCTCCCATGCTGGTCTTGCCGGCCAGGTTGATGGCGCCTGAGACCTTCATTCTCCAGACCACGCGCTCGGCGTAGTCGAGTTCGGACGGACCTCCGATGATCACGATCCGGGCCTTGAGTTCACGGATCAGCCGATCGGCAAGTTCGGCGTAATTCTCAGCCGGCCAGCATTTTGCGCGGCTGTTGGTCGCGCCAGGATTAATGACCACCAGAGGTCCCGAACCGTTGTTGATGCTGAATCCCTCGATCAGTTCATATCCGACGCGCCGCTGGTGAGCCGAAGGGACGATCCGCGGAGCGGGCGATTCGACCGCGGGCCGGAAATCTTCTCCCAGGCAGATCCGCTCGCACTCGGCGACGATGTCCAGATAATCCTGAATCTGATGGCGATCCTTGTGCTGCGGGCCGCGATGTAGCTTGTGTGTCAGCAGCGGGCCGCGAAACTGTTCGGCGAAGCCGACGCGGAGTTTCGCCCCGGCCAGCCGGGCAAGCAGCGCCGCCTCGAATGCGTTCTGAAAGAGGACCGCCAGGTCGGTGCCGGTTCGCTTGAGAGACTTCGCGGTCCTGAAGAGCGCCTTTACGCCGTCTTCCTTTCGCCTGTAAGCCGTGACCGTGTCGATATAATCGGCGCCCTCGAAGAGGCCGATGATGGCCGGCGGCACAAGCAGTGTGATCTTCGAGTCGGGGAAAGATGATCGAAGCCGCTGCAGAGCCGGCGTCGTCATGACGGCATCGCCGATCCAGTTGGTGCCTCGTACAAGGATATGATCTATTTTCATGGGGAAATTAATCGCAAAGGCCGCAAAGAGGGCAAAGGTTTTGAATCGCAAAGAACGCAAAGGTAGCAAAGGATATTTTGGGGATCAATGCCCGGGTAGTTTGCGAATGGAAGGTAATCCGGATCTTGATATCTAAGACTACCTTTGCTCTCTTTGCGTTCTTTGCGTTTCAAACCTTTGCTCTCTTTGCGTTCTTTGCGTTTCAATCCTTTGCGGATCTTTGCGATTCAATCCTCTGCGTCAATCAGGTCAACGATGGCCTCGGCGATCGATTCGGGCGATGATGTTTCGTCGATTGCGATCCGCAGATCGGCCCGGGAGTACAACTGGAGCCGGTCATTGTAACGCTGCCGGGCAGTTGATTCATCCGGCGCGAGAGGCCTGACCGTTGCGTCCTCGAGAATCCTTTTCCAGCAGAGCTCGAATGGCGCATCCAGCCAGACGGTTGCGCCCGATGCGGCCATGATCTCGAGGTTTTCTTCTCTCGTGACGGCTCCGCCGCCGGGTGCGATGACGGCTCGATTGACTGAAACTTCGCGCAGTGTCCCGGTCTCGATTCGCCGGAAGTTCTCTTCGCCGTCGCGGTTGATCAATTCTCCGATGGTGCAGCCGACCTGTTTTTCGATGAGATGATCCAGGTCGATGAATTCGATTTCGAGCCGGGCGGCGAGCGCCGGGCCGACGGTCGATTTTCCGCAGGCCATAAAGCCGATCAGGAAGATCGGGCGATCAGCCGGCATCGCTCACCTCGGCGCCGCAGCGGCGAAGCAGATCGTAGAACTCTGGAAGTGAGACCGCAGCGGCATCGGCATCGTTGATGACGGTTTCGCCCTCAGCGATCAGCCCCGCGACAGCGAAGGCCATGGCGATACGGTGATCTCCGAATGAATTTATCTCGCCGCCGCGGATGGTCTGTCTCCCTCTGATCCGCAGGCCGTCCTCGAACTCCTCGACCTCGATGCCGATCAGTCTCAGGTTGTCGACGATGGCGCGGATCCGGTCGGACTCCTTGACGCGGAGCTCGCGGGCGTCGCGGATGGTCAGCGTCCCGTCAAGTTGAGTGCCCGCGATCGCGAGGATCGGGATCTCGTCGATCAGGTTGGCGATGACTGCGCCAGAGAGTTCCAGGTCCCCGGAAAGTTGCGAAGATTCGGCGACCAGATCGGCGACCGGTTCGCCGTGGACGAGACGCGGGGATTCGACCTCGATGCGTCCGCCGATCTGCCTGAGCACGTCGAGCAGCGCGGTCCGCGACGGGTTGACTCCGATGTGACGCAGGCGGACGCGCGAACCGGGGCAGAGCAGGGCGGCTACGATGAAAAAGGCCGCGGACGAGAGATCGCCGGCGACGGTGTAGTCTCCGAGCGGGCGCAGCGGCTGCCGGCCGGTGACCGAGATCCGCTCACCCTGCTGCTCGATCTGTGCGCCGATCTGTCGAAGCATGACCTCCGTGTGATCACGCGTCGGAGTCGATTCGATCACGGTCGTCACGCCGTCGGTGAAGAGTCCGGCCAGCAGGACGCACGATTTGACCTGTGCGCTGGCGACCGGCGGTTTGTACTCGATGGATTTCAGCCCGCCGCCAGTGATCGTCAGCGGAGCGAAGTTGCCGTCGCGGGCCTCGATCCGTGCGCCCATCAGCGTCAGCGGCTCGATGACGCGCTTCATCGGACGTCGCTGGATGCTCTCGTCGCCGGTGATCACGATGGTGAACGGCTGTCCGGCGAGAATTCCCGAAAGCAGCCGGATCGTCGTCCCGGAATTTCCGGCATCGAGAATCCCGGACGGAGCTTGCAGGCCGTCGAGCCCGACTCCCTCGATGATGATCGCATCGGGTGCGCGGGAGATTTCGACTCCCAGCATCTCCAGGCAATCGAGCGTGCTCTGGCAGTCGCGGGCGGATGAATAGTTGCGGATCGTCGAGCGGCCCGAGCCGATCGCCGCCATCATCCCGCTCCGGTGCGAGATCGACTTGTCTCCAGGAATCTGGAAATCCCCCTCGAATTTTGTAGCCTGTCTGATTATCACTCGCTTCATTGCAAAATTATTGAATCAAAGTATGACGTTCGGGTTGCGGATTGAAACTTTTTCATAAAACGCGCCGTAGAGCCGGTTATCAGCACTAAACTCAATCGGTGCATAACTTGACATCACTTTTTACGCTATGTTACACAGGTTGCGTACCGGGAAGCGGGAAGTGCGTCCAACGAGCATCTTACCAGATCGAAGGCTTGCACGGCAGGTTTGATCGCCGGCCTCGAGCCTGAATATTCTGGATACCGCTCACAAATTCTCCGGAAAAGGATATCACGGCTTATGATGCTAGCCGAAAATGTGGTCGAATTGTCAATCGCCAGCCAGTTGGAGTTCATCGACCTTGTCACGACTCTGACTGACAACATCACGGGTATGATCGGTTTTGACGAAGAGGCCGCCTACTGGATCAATATGGCCGTCCGGGAATCGGTCGCCAACGCGGTCGAACATGGGAACAAATACGACACGCAGAAGACTGTCGATATTCGTTTCACGATCGGCACCGACGCTTTGAGGGTCGCAATCCGCGACTACGGCGAAGGTTTCGATCCCGCGACGCTTCCTGATCCGCTCGATCCGAACAATATTCTGAATCCCGCCGGACGCGGCATCCTTTACATGCGCACTTTTATGGACTCGGTCGAATACGAACGGCATCCCGAAGGCGGAATGCAGGTCACGATGTCCAAGCGACGCGCTCCCAAACCCCTCGATGAAGGAGATCATAAACACGATGCTGTTGGAAATTAGAGAACGCAGAGTCGGTGATGTGGTCATTCTCGACCTGGTCGGCAAGATCACGATCGGCGAGGGGAGCGTCCTGCTCCGCGATTCGGTCAGCCGTCTGCTGGATCAGGGCAGCAATCGGATCATACTCAATCTCGGCGGCGTCTCATACGTCGACAGCTCCGGCATCGGAGAACTCGTCTCGCGCTACACAACCACCAAGAACACCGGAGGACGCCTCAAGCTCCTCAATCTCCCCAAAAAGATCAAGGACCTTCTCATGATCACCAAGCTCCTGACCGTCTTCGAGATTTATGAAGATGAGCAGGCGGCGCTCGAAAGTTTTTAGCTTTGGAGTGCGGAGCCGCCCTGGGCTCCGCTTTAACTTTGGAGTGCGGAGCCGCCCTGGGCTCCGCTTTTGACTTTGGAGTGCGGAGCCGCTCTGGGCTCCGCTTTTGACTTTGGAATGCGGAGCCGCCCTGGGCTCCGCTTTTGACTTTGGAGTAATAGAAAGCGGAGCCCCGAGCGGCTCCGCACTCCAGATCAGGGAAAGATCCCCAGTTCCATGTAAGATCTCGCGATCTTCTCGATGGCATCGTAGAAGGCGGCGATGCGGAGGTCTGTGATCTTCGGGTTCGAGTGCCACAGCTCGCGGAGTCGCTGGTAAGCGACGACCATCGTATCCTCGAGACCGGAATTGACGAAGTCGAGTTCGTCGGGGCCCTTGGCTGCCGCGGTGATCTGTTCTTCGGAGAACTTGCTCCCGGTCAGCATCTCCATCATGTGCATCATGCGAAGTTCGGTGAGCTGCTCGTAGCGTTTCCCCATGCGGCCGATGCGGACGTGTGAGAGGTTCTTGAGCCATTCGAAGTAGCTGACGGTGACGCCGCCGGCATTGGCGTAGATGTCGGGGATGATGAGGACATTCTTCTGAAGCAGGATCTGTTCGGCGGCCGGAGTGGTCGGGCCGTTTGCGCCCTCGACGATGATGCGGGCCTTGATCCGTCCGGCATTCTCCTCCGTGATCTGGTTTTCGAGCGCCGCAGGGATCAGGACATCGCATTCCATTTCGAGGGCGGAGAGCGTTTCGGAGATCGTTTTGGCGCCGGGGAAGTTGCCGATCGAGCCGGTCTCGTTGCGGTGTTTGACCAGCTTTTCGATGTCGAGACCCTTTTCGTTATAGACGGCGCAGTCGTGTTCGGCGATGGCGATGACCAGAGCCTCGCCCTCCTCCTGGCAGAATTTCGCGGCGTGATAGCCGACGTTGCCGAATCCCTGAACGATTATCTTCTTGCCCTTGATGCCGGGCTGCAGGCCGATCTTCTTCATGTCCTCGGCGGAGATGCAGGCTTCGCGGAGCGCGTAGAAGACGCCGCGGCCGGTGGCCTCGCGCCGGCCTCGGATGCCGCCCTGCGAGATCGGCTTGCCGGTGACGCAGGCGATCGAATCGATCATGTTCGGATTCATGGCCGAATAGGTGTCGGCGATCCAGGCCATCTCGCGCTCACCGGTTCCGTAATCAGGCGCCGGAACGTCTACGCCGGGGCCAATGAAGTTCTTCTTGGTCAGTTCGTGCGTGTAGCGTCGTGTGATCCGCTCCAGTTGCTCGTTCGAATAGGCCTTCGGATCGATCTGAATTGCGCCCTTGGCGCCGCCGAACGGGACGTCGACGATCGCGCATTTGTAGGTCATCAGAGCCGCCAGCGCCTTGACCTCGTCCTCATTGACGATCGGGGCATAGCGGATGCCGCCTTTGGTCGGCAGTTTGTGATGACTGTGTTCGACGCGCCACGCCCGGATCACCTCGACCGTTCCGTCGGGATGGGGCAGGGGGAATTCGAAACTGTAGACGCTGTTGCAGTGCTTGATCTGGTCGAGCAGGCCCTTCGAGTGCGAGGTGATGGACGCCGCCCTGTCGACATATCGCAGGACGTTCTCAAAAAAACTGTCGTGGTTGTTCATCGATAGATCCTTTCATTGATCTTCGCCGGTTATGATTCGATCGGGGCGGGATGATTACTGTGCGACGACCTCCGAGACCATTGTAGATCTGGCCGATTCGTTGCCGTAAACATCGACCGCCGTGATCTGATAGAAATATTGCTTGCCGACCTGGACGCGTTCGTCCCGGAAGGAAGCGGGTTTATGAAGCTGGGGGGTGAGTTTTATCCACTGGTCGGGCGGCAGCGCTGCGTCCTCGCTGCGGTAGACGAGGTATCCCGCCACGTCGGGCTCTGTGTTGATCGGCCAGAAGATGCTGACGATGCCGTTGATCGAGGCGATCGTGACCGAGAGCGGCGCCGCGGGCGGAAACTTGTCGACGGGAGTGTGAGCGATCGGCGCGCTCGAATCACCCTCGATCAGTCCGGCGGCAGACGAGACGCTCCGGACGATATATTCATAATTGCTGCCGAAGAGGAAGTTCCGATCGGAGAATCGCGGCTCCTCGACTGGCTGCGGATTGAGCTTGATCAGGTCGTCTCCGGCGAGGCGACGGTAGATGTTGTAGCCGGCGATATTGGCCGGGCGCGATCCGTCGACGTTTTCGGAGGGCCGATCCCAGCTCAACTGCACTTCCTTCTCTGTCTGGGTGATCTGAATGCCGGCGGGAGCGACCGCGAGGTTGAAGACCGGAGTGATCGTCGCGTAGTTCGAGAAATCGGCCGCCACGCCGTCGTCTCCGATCATTCTGACGGCGTAACGATAGCGCCTGGCCCCTCCGGATTGCGTGTCGAGCGTGTCGGAATATTCGATCACCGAACGGCCGGCCCTGATGCTCTCGGCGCCGATCGAATTGATGATGGTCGATCGTGTCGAGAAGGACTCGAGCGGGAGACCTGCTGGATCGTCGGCGGGCTCGATCAGCCTGTAGACATCGATCCGGGCGAGCTTTCTGGTTCTGTCGGAGAGGACGACCGGGAAGCGCAGGACCAGCTTTGTTCCGGTCTGCGTGACGGCCAGTTCATCGATCACCAGCGGAGCGCGCGGGATGGGGGGCAGCGGATCGCCGATCTTGCCGCAGCCGCTCGCGATAATGACCAGAAGGATGAGGGCCGACTTGTTCCTGTTGAACTGGCGCATACGGATTGATGAAGACGATCCGGAATCCACCCGTTATCAGAGGATGTACCGGCTGAGGTCCTCGTTCCTGACGATCTCCGCGAGCATTCCCCTCACGTATTCGGCGTTGATCACCTGATGTTTTTCGGCCAGATCCGGGCCCTCGAAAGATATCTCGTCGAGCACCTTCTCGAGGATCGTCTGCAGCCGTCGGGCTCCGATGTCCTCGGTCGTCTCGTTGACCTTGAAAGCGAAACTGGCCATTTCGTCGATCGCGTCCTCGGTGAATTCGAGCGTGATTCCTTCGGTATCCATCAGCGCAACGTACTGCTTGAGCAGCGCGTTCTTGGGTTCGGTCAGAATGCGCTTGAAGTCTTCGACCGTCAGAGGCTGCAACTCGACGCGGATCGGGAACCGTCCCTGCAGTTCCGGGATCAGATCGGAGGGTTTCGAGACGTGAAAAGCTCCGGCGGCGATGAACAGGATGTGGTCGGTTCTGACCATCCCGTACTTGGTGTTGACCGTCGTGCCCTCGATGATCGGGAGGATGTCGCGCTGAACTCCTTCGCGCGAGACATCGGGGCCGTGCCCGCTTTCGCGGCCGGCGATCTTGTCGATCTCGTCGAGGAAGATGATCCCGTGCGATTCGATCCGCTCGAGGGCGATCCTCGCCACCTGGTCCATGTCGACCAGCTTCTGCTCCTCTTCCTGCATGAGGTATTCCATCGCCTCGTCGACGCGCATCTTGCGCTGTTTGGTCCGGCCGTTGAAGAGGCCGGGAACCATGTCCTTGAGGTTGATGTCCATCTCCTCGATGCCCTGGTTGGTGAAGATCTCGAAGGAGGGGAAGCTCTTCTCGCGGACCTCGAGTTCGACGATTCGCGAGTCGAGCCGGCCCTCGCGGAGCTGCGCGCGGAGTTTCTCGCGGGTCCGGTTGTAGGTCTCGAGCGCGGCCGACGGAGTGTCCTCGATCCGGTCGATCGACGGATCGCCGTCGCTCGACGCCACGGCATGCTTGCCCGGCGGCAGGAGCATATCGAGAATCCGTTCCTCGACGTTCTGCTGGGCCTTGTCCGCGATCTCGTCGACCTTTTCGGCGCGGACCATGTCGATCGCGATCTCGACCAGATCGCGGATCATCGATTCGACGTCACGGCCGACGTATCCGACTTCGGTGAACTTGCTCGCCTCGACCTTCAGAAAAGGCGAGGCCGAGAGCCGGGCCAGCCGGCGCGCGATCTCGGTCTTTCCGACGCCGGTCGAGCCGATCATGATGATGTTCTTCGGCATGACGTCCTGCGCCAGATCGGGCGGCAGCTTCTGGCGGCGGATGCGATTGCGCAGGGCGACCGCGACCGACCGCTTGGCCGCATGCTGACCGACGACGTGCTTGTCCAGTTCCGCCACGATCTGCCGCGGCGTCAGTTCGTCGAGGTTCAGCGACTCTTCTATTTCTCCGGAAAGATAGATAACCATAACTCCAGGCGGGGCGGCCTAAATCTCCTCGATGACCAGATTGTTGTTGCTGTAGATGCAGATCTCGCCGGCGATCTTCATCGATTCCTCGGCGATCCGCCGGGCCGGCAGGTCGGTGTTCCTCAGCAGGGCGCGCGCCGCCGCCACGGCGTACGGGCCTCCCGAGCCGATCGCCACGATGCCGTCGTCGGGTTCGATCACGTCACCCGTCCCGGATATGACCAGCGTGGCCTGCGTGTCGGCGACCACCAGCAGCGCCTCGAGGTTGCGCATCATCTTGTCGGTCCGCCAGTCGCGCGCCAGTTCGACCGCCGCCCGGTTGAGCTGGCCGTGAAACTGTTCGAGTTTCGATTCGAACCGCTGAAAGAGAGCGAACGCATCGGCCGTCGCGCCGGCGAATCCGGCCAGCACCTTGTCGTTGTAGAGCCGGCGGACCTTGCGGGCTCCGGACTTCATGACCGTATCGCCCATCGTCACCTGCCCGTCCGCCGCAACCACGACCCGATCGTCGCGACGCACTGCCAGCACGGTCGTGCTCCTGATTTTCAGCCGATTGGTATCCGTGGAATTACTCCCTGACAGCAAAGGATTTGACATAAAATGACTATAGCTATCGCCGCTCACCCTTGTCAAGAATCGGCGCCGGATCAGGTTGACATAATAAGGACGGCTGCGATACCTTGCTTCACTTCAGGCCGTGCCGTCCGCCGCGCCTGATTTTAAACCACCCGAATGAACTCTAAATTTACAGGAGAAGCGATATGGCAATCAAAGTAGGAATCAACGGATTCGGGCGCATCGGACGCAATATTCTGCGCACCGCGCTGGGGGACAAGGACATCGATTTCGTCGCGGTCAACGATCTGACCGACACAAAGACGCTCGCCCATCTGCTCAAGTACGATTCGATCCTCGGTAACCTGGATCACAACATTTCGCACACCGAAAACTCGATCAAGGTCGAGAATGATGAATTCCGCGTCTTTTCAGAGAAGGATCCGGCGCTGATTCCGTGGGAGGAGGTCGGGGCCGAGATCGTCATCGAATCGACCGGCCGATTCACCGACAAGGAGAAGGCCCAGGCTCACCTGCGCGGCCCTGTCAAGAAGGTGATCATCTCCGCGCCCGCCAAGAACGAGGACATCACGGTCGTGCTCGGCGTCAACGAGGGATCGTATGATCCGGCGAAGCACAACGTCATCTCGAACGCCTCCTGCACGACCAACTGTCTGGCGCCGGTCGCCAAGGTGATCCACAGCAAGTTCGGCATCAGGAAGGCGCAGATGACGACGATCCACTCATACACCAACGATCAGGTCATCCTCGACTTCCCGCACAAGGATCTGCGTCGTGCCCGCGCAGGCGCCCTGTCGATGATCCCGACGACGACCGGAGCGGCCAAGGCCGTCGCTCTCGTGCTGCCGGAACTGAAGGGCAAATTCGACGGTATCTCGGTTCGCGTCCCGACGCCCAACGTCTCGCTGGTCGATGTCGTGATGGAACTCGAGAAGGATACGACCGCCGAAGAGGTCAATGCGGCGCTCAGGAATGCGGCCAATGAGGAGCTCAAGGGCATTCTCGGATTCGAGACCGCTCCGCTCGTTTCGACCGATTTCCGCGGCAACCCGAACTCGTCGATCGTCGACGCCGACTACACCAAGGTCATCGGCGGCAATCTGGTCAAGATTCTTTCGTGGTACGACAATGAGTGGGGATATTCGTGCCGCGTCCGCGATCTGATCAAGTATATTGCGGCGAAAGGACTATAAGTAAAAAGTAAAAAGTAGAAAGTAAAAAGTGCGAAAACCGTTTTGCACTTTCTACTTTCTACTTTTTACTTTCTACTCAAATTAAGCGGGAGACGGGACTCGAACCCGCGACGTCCAGCTTGGGAAGCTGGCATTCTACCACTGAATTACTCCCGCGATTTGTCACCCATTTCCAACGGACGTAAATTACCACAACTGAATGCCGGACACAACGAGTGGCCGGCGTTGATCTGACCGAGGAGGCGCTGGGAGTGGACAGGACCGGACGATCGCTTATCCTCTGGACATCGGTCATTCTTCTTATTCTGCTCGTCATTCTGGTCCCATTTTTCCTCTTTGAGACGGGCATCAATCGTTACATCGACGGGCTGATCGAGGGCGGCGGGAGCCGCGCGCTGCTGGCCGTCGTGCTCGGCGGATTTCTGGCGGCGGACGTCTTTCTGCCGGTGCCGTCGAGTCTGGTCAGCACGGCATGCGGGCTCCTGTTCGGGCTTCTCGCGGGGACGCTGGTCTCGTGGTTCGGTATGACGGCCGGTTGTCTGATCGGTTATCTGGTCGGGCTGAAGGCCGGGGCGCCGCTGATCGAGCGGCTGGCCGGACGGAGTGAGCTCGATCGCGCCGAACGCGCCCGGGAGCGGTACGGATCCTGGACGATCATCCTCTTCCGCGCGGTCCCGGTTCTGGCCGAGGCTTCGGTCCTGCTGGCCGGTCTCTCGCGCATGCCGGCGGGACGGTTTCTTCTGCTTTCGTCACTGTCGAATCTGGGAATCTCCGCGGCCTATGCGGCGGTTGGCGCGATGGCCTTCGGCAGCGGCGCCTTTCTGATCGCTTTCGCCGGCGCGATCCTGCTTCCGGCCGCGGCAATGGGAGTGGTCCGGTTGATCAGAGCCTGATATGGAGTGCGACGGCCCGGCGTCGCTTTAGTAGT
>CALBSU010000792.1 GCA_937967285.1 uncultured Acidobacteriota bacterium | reverse complement strand
TTGACGACGCCGCGGTTGATGAGAGACCGGGGGATGCGGATATTTGCCTGATCGAGACCGACGAAGCCTTCGGCGGGGCCGGCGAAGAGGACCTCTGAGCTGACGCCGCCGATGGTTGCGGAGGTGGCGCCGAGGCTGGAGCGATTCCTGAAGCCGGTCCCGTAGAGGACGAGGAAGAGCTGATCGGTTTCGGGCCCGAGATCGATCGGGATGTGGACGAACTTCATCTGGTCAGGGTCGAACTGGCCGACCGGTTCGAACGACTGGGCGCCGTTCGCCTTGAGGCGGAAGACGAGAGCTGCGGCCACGCCCTGACCGCTGGCGTTGGCGGAAAAGAGGCCGGGTGCGACTCTGACGACATTGATCGATCCGGTTGAGACGGCTCCGCTGCCGCTGGTAACGCGGATCAGAGCCGAACCCTGGAAGGTGCCCGCCGGGATCTGATAGTTGATCTGGGTCGGCGCGACGAAGAAGAGCGGGACCGGGCGTTCGATTCCGAAGCTGTCGGTGATTCGCATGGTCGTGCCGGCAAGCGATGTCGGAAGCGGGGTCGAGGTGGCGACCTGAATCCCGGTTGCCAGGTCCTGTCCGAATGCGGCGGCGATCGCTTCGGCGGCCATCTCAGCTCCGCTGAAACTGGCGGCTGAGACGCTGGCGACGGGGACGGTCGTGGTGTTGACTTCGAGCATCCGGACGCGGTTGTTGTTGGTGTCCGTGAAGATGATATTTCCGTTCGGCAGCGTCGCGATGTTGGTCGTCACCTGAATGTCGTTGATCGCAATGCCCGGATTGGGCATGTTGAGCCGGGCCAGGGCTGCCGGTCCGCCGTCTCCGGAAAAGCCGGGATTGCCGTTGCCGGCCACGATCGATGAGGTGGCGGAGCCCGATTCCGGAGCCGTCAGGCTGAGAATCTGATGGCTGATCGCATTGGTGATATAGATCCTGCCGTTCTGTGTTGCAGCCAGATCGCGCGGCCGGTTGATGCCGTCCGAACCGGTCGCGACGATGCTGAAGTCCGTGCCGCCCGGAGCCGCCTGCCTGAGAATGCGATTGTTGCGAGTGTCGGCGATCAGCAGCCTCCCGTTTGGATCTATCGCAATGCCCGTCGGCCCGTTGAGCGTGGTCGTGGTCCCGTCTCCGTATTGAGTGCTGACGATTCCGGTCAGGGCGTCGATCCGGCGAATACGATTGTTTCCCTGATCGGCGATGAAGATATTGCCGGCATCATCCACGGCGATATCGGTAGGGAAGAACGCGACCTTGTTGGCGGACATGCCGTCGCCGATGACCTGAGGGTTGGCCGGCGGCCGGACTCCGGCGATGTCCCTGACCTGCCCCGGAGGCACCGTCACCCGGGCCTCGCTGTTCTGAGAGAAGAACGTCACGTCGGCATTGGACGTGTTGAGGAATCTGATCACACCGCTGCGACGCCCGATGATCGAACTCGGCGGAACCTTGATCAATGCGCCCGCCTGTGAGTCGACGATGAACAGACCGCTCGCTGTCGCCGCCAGACCCTGTGGCGAGAGGAAGAAGGCGGTCGTGATCCGGTCATCCTGCTGGATGCTTCCGGCGTCTCGATTGAGCGTAACGATCTGGCCGGGCTGCACTGTTGTTGCGAACGGAGTCGTCACAAAGAGCGTCACGGGAGCCGTCCCGCGATTGACGAAGCGGAGCCGGTTATTGCCTGTGTCGGCGATGAAGAGATTGCCGGTCGAGTCGGTCGCGATGCCTGTCGGGACGAAGAGCTCGGCATAGGTCGCGTCCTTCTCGTCGTATGGCGACGAGAGCCCGCTTCCGACGATCGTATTGATCGCCTGTGATGTGATGTCCGTGCCGAGGACCCGGATCGTCTCCGTCCCGAGGTTGACGATCCTGACGCGCTTGAACCGGAAGTCGGGCACATAAAGCCCCTGACCGCTGACAGCGGGAATCAGCGTGGTCGCCGATGTGCTGTCAGGTATGCTCAGACTGGCCTGAACTGCGGTGCCTCCGTCTCCGCATGTCGGATTGAGATTCGTGTCGCAGACGACCTGCAGACTGTTGCCCGCAACCACCGTCTTCTGCCCGTTCGGAGTGATGCGCATCATCTGCTGAGCGTTGCCGAGCGCAACATAGGCATCGCCGTTCGCTACGACCGCCAGGCCGGTGGGGAATTCCAGACCCGTAGCGATCGTCGAGATGATGTTCGACAGATTGATCCGCCGGATCGCTCCGGCCACGCTGCGTGTATCACCGCCGTCGGCGATCAGCATATTTCCGAACGGGTCGAATGCGACGGCCATCGGCGTGACGAACCTCGCGCCGGTCGCCGGTCCGCCGTCACCGTTGCCGGTCGGTGGAGATCCTCCGCCGGCGAATGTCGTCATCGCTCCGGTCTGATCGATCCGGTGGATCAGCCTCCCCGCGATGAAGAAGAGATCCCCGTTCAGCGGGTGTATCGTCAGGCCGCGAAAATCGAGAAATTCGAGCGATTTGACGGTCAGAATCGTGGCCGGCGGAATCGACTTGCCGAAGGCCGTCACAGTCTGCGTCCCGACATTGATCGCTCTGATCGACCCGAATGCCGGAATCGTCATCAGAATGACGTCTCCGGACGACGATGCCGCAATTCCGGTTATCTGCGCGAGATCCGCGTCCCTCGGAGTGGCGCCGTCGCTGAACTGAATCCCTCCGCCCGCGATCAGATTGATCTGATTCGGTTCGATCGTGATCCCGGCCAGATTGACCGGACTGGCCGACGTGTTGACGAACCTCAGCAGGCTGGTCCCGTTGACTTCATCGACGATATAGAAACCTCGCCCGAGCGGATCGAAGACCACCGCCGTCGGCTGGACCATCGGCGCGCTCCTGACGGGTACATTCGAACCGAACCCGCCACCGGCGATCGTCGAGATCTTGACATTCTGATCACCCCCGGATTGAGCCGATGCCGGAGCTCTGCCCGGGAAAGCGAACATGATCACCGCCAGTACGGCCAGCACGTGGCGTCGAGCGGCTCTTTCTCTCTTGGCTAAACGCATTGCAGTCAACAAATCGAGACAACTCATCGTCATGCTCCAGTGACGAAATCAAGGGGGAAGATATTTTCCCGTGGATCGGTCGAGCCGGTAATTACGGCCTTGGGGCCAGCAGAAGGTTGGTCAGGGGGCAAAAAACTGGTCGGAATTGGCGACGCTCAATCCGTCGCTTTCGATCGGGATGACCAGATTCGCGATCGAAACGAGGCGACTGGCAGTTTCAGAAACGCATTACAACATCACCCGGCTGATGAAGTCAATAAAGATTTGCAACTGCTCAGCCCCGGGGCGTCGGGCCGGGCGCTTTCCCGCTTGCCGTGCGAATTTACAGTTGTTATCATCAGCGTTTACGTAACAGCCGGTATTTTACCGAATCATCATCGATCCAAGGAGAGATATGTCAGAGACACCCAAAATGACTTTCGCGATAATCAAACCGGACGCCGTGAGGGCCGGAAATTTCGGATACATACTGCAGCGGATCACCGACCACGGTTTCAAGGTCCGTGCGATGAAGATGCTCCACATGACGAAGCCGGTGGCCGAGGGGTTCTATGCCGTCCATTGTGAGCGTCCGTTCTTCGGCGAGCTTGTGGAATTCATGACGAGCGGGCCGAGCGTGGTGCTGGCGCTCGAGAAGGAGAATGCGGTTCAGGAGTGGCGCGATCTGATGGGGCCGACCGATTCGACCAAGGCGCCGAAAGGGACGATCCGGGGCGATTTCGGGACCAGCGTCGGCGAGAACGCGACGCACGGATCGGATTCGCCCGAGAATGCGCAGATCGAGCTGAGCTACTTCTTCAACGCGACGGAGTTCTGCTGAAGTCGAACCGCATGGCGATCCTCGAGGCTCACAATGTGACGCGCGAATACCGGATGAAGGCGGAGACGGTCCGCGCGTTGTCGGAGGTCAGTCTCGGGATCGAGCCGGGCGAGTTCGTGGCGATTCTGGGCACGAGCGGTTCCGGCAAATCGACCTTGCTCAATCTGTTCGGCGGGCTGGACCGGCCGTCGTCGGGGGAGATCCTTTTCGATGGCCGGAGCCTTACGCCATTCAGTTCGATCGAGATGGCTCGATACCGGTTGCGCAGCGTCGGGATGATCTTTCAGAGCTTCAACCTGATTCCGACGATGACCGCCCGCGAGAACGTCGAACTGGCGCTCGCCTTCGCCGGTCTGGGACGTGCTGAACGTCGCCGCCGGGCGCTCGAACTGCTCGAACGTGTGGGTCTCGGGCATCGGACGGAACACCTTCCGTCGGAACTCTCCGGCGGAGAGCAGCAGCGGGTCTCGATCGCCCGCGCCATCGCCAACAATCCGCGGGTGCTGCTGGCGGACGAACCGACCGGCAACCTCGACAGCCACCGGGCCGGCGAGATCATGCAGCTCCTCGACGAGATGAGGGACTGCGACGGACGGACCATCATCCTCGTCACTCACGACGCCGAACTCGCCGAACGTTTTGCCGACCGGACAATCCGACTCAGAGACGGGAGGATCGTTCAGGAATGAACTTCATCGACATCCTCTCACTTGCCCTCAGAAATCTGCGCCAGTCGAAACTGCGGACCGCGCTGACCGTCATCGGCGTGATCGTCGGAGTGGCGGCGATCGTGACGATGGTCAGTTTCGGGATCGGGCTCCAGAACAACATCCTCAAGGACGTCTTTGCCAGGATCGACTTCTTCAGTTCGATCACAGTCACCGGGCCCGGAGCTGACGCGCTGCTTTCGATGCGTGAAGGCGGCGAACGGGACGAGAGCGCTGAAGCCGCCGAGCGGCGCCGCGTTCTGGATGACAAGGCGATCGATGAACTGCGAAAACTCGATGGCGTCCGGTACGTCTATCCGAACCTCTCGTTCGACTCGATCGTGAAGTTCGAGGGGCGAACGCGGCGGATCAGCGTCGGCGGCGCGCCGATGGACATCGAGTTCAATCCGCGCTTCAAAACCTATCTGGCCGGAACTCATTTTTCATCGGCCGGAGCGCGGGAGATAGTTCTGACCGAGCGGTTCATCACCGATATGCGCGCGCCTGTCCGGGGCCGGCGCCGGAGGGGCGGCGGACCGTTCCAACCGGCCGACGAGAAGACCGATGCAGAACGGAAACGCATCGCCGATGAAGTGGTCGGAAAGACCCTGTCGATTCTGACGCTGCCCGGAGGGCCTTCCTCGCAGTCGAGCGTCTTCGGCATCCCGCTTCTCGACCTGCCGGGCGATGACGACGGAGAGGAACTTCCGTCCGGGCTCGAAAGTCACACTTACAGGATCGTCGGAGTGCTCAAGGACACGGGCGGGGTCAATCTGGCCGGGCCCGGTGTGTCAGTCTACATTCCGCTCGATCAGGCCAGAAGTTTTCGCGAGGCCAATCGTCCGCCGATGGAGCGCCTCGGACAGGCGCTGGTCGGGGATATCGGCTATCAGAGCGCCGAAGTGCGCGTCGCGGACCTGACGAAGATCGAATCGGTAACGGCTGAGATAAAGAAGCGGGGGTTCAATTATTTCAACATCGGCAACCAGATCGAGGAGGTCAAGCGTTTCTTCCTGATCGTCAACGCCGCGCTCGCGCTGATCGGCGGCATCGCCCTGCTGGT
>CALBSU010000791.1 GCA_937967285.1 uncultured Acidobacteriota bacterium | reverse complement strand
CCGCCGTGTTGTTCGGCGCGTTGGCCGAAAGCAGCGGCGCCGTGCAGACCAGCGATCCGCCGTTGCCCTGCGGGTTGTTGGCCGGATTGACTCCGGTCGGAGGCGCGCATGTGAAGGTCGCGCCCGACGGAACCACAGGATTGACCGAGATGTACTTGACACCCAGGACGCGGCCCGGAGGCGTCGAGAGACCCGCCGGCAGAATGTCGGTCAGCCGGATGTTCGAGACGTCCGACGGACCGTTGTTGCTGATCGTCACGCGGTAGGTCAGGTACGTGCCCGGAAGCACGGCCGTCCCGGTCGTCGCTGTGCCGTTCGGCGCCGTGGCCGGGCCGATCGGACCGGTCTGGTTCGGATTGCTCGCCGCCGTCACCGCCGACTGGACGATCTTTGTAACCGTCAGGTTCGACGAGGCGATGACCACCGTCTGGATCGGCAGCGTCGTGTTGTTGCCGGTATTAGGATCGGCCGTTCCAGGAATCGTCCCGTTCGGCGCGGAAGTGATGTTGGCGCCGTTGTCGACGACCGTTCCACCCGTCACCGATTCGTTGACCTTGACGAAGAAGGTCAGCGTCCCCTGGTAACCGGCCGGGAAGTTTCCGTCAGGATAAGCAGGGGTCAGTCCGGTGTTGCCCGACGGTCGGCAAGTGATCTGCTGGCTGCCCGGTGCGCCGCTGACGGTACAGGCAAGACTGACATTCGGTCCGTTGGGCGCAACAGTGTCCGTCGCCTGGATCGTGAAATTGAACGGGTTGGCCGGAGGCTGCGAGGCCGGGACGAAGATTCCGCCCGTCGCCAGCGCACCCACAAAGGCAGTGTTGGCCGGAACCACATCGGTCAGCATGACGTTGACCGCATCCGACGGACCGGCATTGCCGAACGGCACGTCGTAACGGATATAACCGCCCGCATTGACCGATCCCGCGGGAACATTCGGTCCGACAACCGGCAACGCGACCGGAGCCAGAGGGCCTGCCCCGTCCGGATCGACAACAGGCGTCGCAGTCTTGGCAACACCCAGATCCGCGCTGCATGTGACAGGCGTCGTCACCGTCGAAGTATTGTTGCTGGCGTTCGGATCGATGACATCCGTACCGACCGTGGCAACGGTCGCAGTATTGCTCAGCAGAGCTCCCGGCTGGCAGTCGCTGTAGTTGGTGTCGACCTTGACCTTGAAACTGATCGTGGCCGTCGCGCCGGCCGGCAGCGCCGCCGTGCTGGTGCAGGGGAACGCCGTCCCGCCGTTGCAGCTGAAGCCGACCGCCGTGATCGTGCCTACCAGCGATGTTCCCGTCGGCGGGAACGGCGTGTCGCTGACCACAAACTCACCGGCCGCCAGATCGCTGATCCCGTTGTTCTTGACCTGGATCGTGTAGATCAGATCGGTACCGGCGATGACCGGGCTCGGCGCGGCCGTCTTCGTGATCTCGAGATCGGACCTGTGCTGAACCGTGGCATTGCTGGTCGAACTGCCGACCCCGATCGTACCCGTGCCGGCACTCGTGATCGTCGCAGTGTTGGCGAGATTGCCTGTCGGAGCGTTCGCCGCCAGCTTGACCGTGATGTTCAGGTCATGCATGCCTGTCGGGATGTCTATATTCGAGCAGACAATCGTTCCCGGCACTCCGCCGTTGTGCGAGCAGCCGTTGGCGAAGGCGCCGGTCCCGCTGTGCGAGACATATGTCGTATTCGCCGGCAGCGGATCCTGGATCGTGGCGTTGAGCGCCGTGCTCTGACCGCCGTTGTTGATAGAGACTTTGTAGGTGAAGGTGTCCCCCGCGGCCACGAGGGCAGGTCCCTGCTTGGAGATCGACAGCGGCGCGTTGACCGTCAGAGTGTTCTGAACACTGGCGGTGTTTGGATAGGTGTTCGGCGAGGCTTCCTGGGTGCTCGACGTCACCGTCGCGGTGTTCGTCCGGACTCCGCCGGCCTGGTTGGCGATCGCCTGGACGACCAGCGTGATCGTTGCCGTTGAAGTAGGGCCGCCTGAAGATCCCGGCAGGTTTCCTGAACAGGTGACCGTTCCGTTCTGACCGATCGGCGGACCGACGCAGGTCAGTCCATATCCCGGAATCGAGGGACTGTTAACAACTGAAATATTCGCGTTCGCAAGAACGATGCCCTGCGGAAGCGGATCCGTGACGACTACATTCTCTGCGTCGCTCGGTCCGTGATTGGTGACAACCAGATTGTAGGTGAAGGCGGCTCCGCCGTTGATCGGGGTCGCGTTATTGGTCGCTTTGGTGATTTCGAGATCGACCAGCGTCTGGACTTCCGTGCTCGTACCGGTCGAGACATTATTTGCCGAGTTCGGATCCGGCGTGATCGAGGTTGCAAGAGGTTCGCTCTGGTACTGCGCCGTCTGGATCACCGCAACGTTCTGAATGATCGTGCCTTGGGCAACGTCAGCCGGGACCCTCACTCGATAACGGATCACTCCCTGAAAACCCGCCGGCAGAACGTCCGGAAGATAGGCCGCATTGATTGCCGTATTGTTGCCGGGGCGGCAGGTAATGAAATTGCCTGCTCCGCCATCGACCGCACAGGTGAGCTGGAATCCGGGCTGCGCAACACCGTTGATGCTGGCAGAAACCAGCGTCGGCGGAGATACCAGCTGGGTGTTGTTCGGCAGCTGATCGAAAATGAAGACCGGAGATGCGTTGCTCGGACCACCGTTCTGGATGGCGAGGTTGTATGTGATGTTACCCGTCCCGCCCGCTGCCGGAAGAGCTGATGAAGTTCCGCCGGCGATGACAGAGGCATCCCCGGTCTTGACGATCGAAAGATCGGCCGTTGGTCCGCCACCACCGCCGCCGCCTGTCGGCTGGACGATAACGTGAGAAGCAGTGCGATTAATAAATGATGGCGCATCGTCACTGTCGTATGTCGCCGAAAAATTGACTGCGCCGGCTGCGGTCGGATTGTTAACCTGAACAACCAGCGTGACGATCGTATTATCGTCGTCCAGGGAAGATTCATTACAGACTATCACGCCGGAGGTATTCGGCCCCTCGCACGAGTCGAACGGATCCTCGCCGTTGACCACGAGATTCACGAAACTGGTGCCGGTGGGAACCAGCATCGTCAGCACGACATCGTCATCGTCGCCGCTGCCAGTCGGATTATTGATGATCATCGAATAGGAGATTATCGCTCCTGGCGCGACATTGGAGCCGGATGCGGGCAATGCATTGAGCGTAAATGTAGATCCGTCGAAGAGCATGCCTGCGACCATTGATGATGCGTAATTCCGATAGTCGAAGGCCGTCTCATATGGGTTTTTCGACGCTGCACGACGCACTTTGACCGGTATCTCGGAAGTCGTGATCTTCCTTGTCCCGATTTCCCTTGCGGCTTCAACGTTATTAATACGCGTGGCAGAGAAGAAAATCCCTGAGAGCAGCAGGATCATACCGATCAGGAATGTGCTGCGTTTAAGAGTGAGGATCGATCTGGTTCGCATTGAAGATCTCCTAAATGCTTGATAGGCGAGAGGAAATAAACTTCCTCCATCCGGTTCGCACCATGGTTTCCGGCGATAATCTTTAACCGTCTAAATCCCATCTCAATCAGAGAGTATGGGTTCAAAAACAAATCTCGGGAACTCGGGATCCGGCTGCAGGACGGCATACGGGCCGTAACAGGATTTTCTATGCAGATGATTTGATTCCGGGGAAGCGGCTTGATCAGCCAGTGTCTGTGAACATGCGGAAAGCCGACAATGTTCCGCAGTTGATGAGGTCAACGGAAACAAAAGTCGATCCAGTGAGAGGTCAGTTCAATCAGACAGCCGACAACGCCGGTAAATTTGCCCGGTCAAGCGGTCCTGAGTTCGCATCGAAAAAATCTCGGTTGCAATCGCATTCACTCAGAATTACTGAGGTGAGGTAATGCAATTACAATGCGGAGTATAAACCAGTCTTTCTCCCGCTGACAACATGAATTCGTTAAAAATTATCAATCACCGATTTTGATTCACATGATCGAACAACAGCCATATTCATTGATCAGAGGAATTCTGCACGGATATCAGCGAGGAATGGCAGATTTTGCCTGATTGTTGTCAGATCGTCGATGGCGATTTCAGCGGACATAGAGGACTCGCCCGGACCGAGCTGGGCGATGACGCGTCCTAACGGGTCGACGATCATGCTGGCGCCGGGGTATTCGAGGAACGGGTCGCGGCCGGCGCGGTTGACGCCGATGACCCAGGCCTGATTCTCGATCGCCCTGGCCTTGAGCAGCGTGGTCCAGTGTTCGACGCGCGCGACGGGCCAGTTGGCGATGACGGTGAAGAGGTTGGCGCCGCGAACGACCGCGCGGCGGAAGATCTCCGGGAAGCGCAGATCGTAGCAAATGAAGGGCGAGAGGATGAACTCGCCGCAATCGACGATCACGACGTCTTCGCCGCGATGATAATTATCGAGCTCTCCGCCGAGTGTGAAGGGATGGAGCTTCGAATACCGCGCAGCTTCTGAGCCGTCGGGTCTGAGGACAATTGACTGATTGAAACCCTTCCCCTGATCGCCGAGCGTAACCAGGCCGGCGACCAGGTTGATCCGGTAGTCGGCGGCCGTTTTCGCGAGAAATCGTTCAGTCTCATGCGTCTCAGAGTCATGGACCGCCGGGACGTTCATGCTGAAGCCGGTGGCGAACATCTCGGGCAGGACGACCAGAGTCTCAGGCTCGGGTTTCGCCGCATCGAGCATTTCCAGCACACGGGCGTGATTGGCAGACTTGTTCTCCCAGGCGATGTCGAGTTGTAGGATCAGTGTATTCATATCATATAAAGCGGCGCTTACGGGCGCCGCGCTCCCAATATACAGCGGCGCTTACGGGCGCCGCACTCCAAATATACAGCGGCGCTTACGGACACCGCACTCCAAATATACAGCGGCGCTTACGGACACCGCACTCCCAATATACAGCGGCGCTTACGGACGCCACATTCCCAATATACAGCGGCGCCCACGGGCGCCGCACTCCTATATCAGCGACGCCCTCGGGCGCCGCACTCCTATATCAGCGGCGCCCACGGGCGCCGCACTCCGAAATGCCGCGGACCAGCCGGCCGACGCCTTCAGCCAC
>CALBSU010000790.1 GCA_937967285.1 uncultured Acidobacteriota bacterium | reverse complement strand
ATGTACGCCATGACGCCTGAGTACGCCAGCCCGGAACAGATTCGGGGTGAGGAGATCACGACCTCTACGGATGTCTATTCGCTGGGAGTCGTCCTCTACGAACTTCTCACCGGCACCCATCCTTTCCGTTTCAAGACACGCATATTGCACGAGATGACACGCACGATCTGCGACGAGGATCCCGTTATCCCCAGTCGCGCCGAGTTCCCCGATCCGACAAGACGCAATGGCGAAAATACACCCGAGAAGCTGAGCCGGCGATTGAGGGGCGACCTGGACAACATCATCCTCAAGGCGATGCGAAAGGACCCGGCTCAACGATACGAGTCGGTGGAACAACTGGGTCGGGATATCGAAAACCATCTGTCGGGCGAATCGGTCATTGCTCGCAAGGGCTCAGCAGTCTATCGAACCCGGGCCTTCATTCGGCGGAACAGGACATCTGCAGCGCTCCTTCTGCTCTTCGCCTTGATTTTCATTACAGGATCGATCTGGACCGTTCGCCGGAATCGACTGATTCTGCAGGCCGAACGGGAAACCTTTCTGAACGCCTACCCCCAACGACTGGCCGCTGCCCTGACGGCTTTTGACGAGGCCGATTACGACGGAATGCAGGCTCAACTCGACGAATATATTCCGCAAGCCGGACAGGATGACCTGCGCGGGTTCGAATGGAGATATCTCTGGAGGCTCATCAACAACGACATGGCGACCGTCAGGCTGAAGGATCCGGTACACGATGCCAGGCTCTTCGAGGCCGGTTCGAAACTTTTCACGTTGAGCGGGCATGGTTCCACGCTTGATCAAACAGGAAGGCCGGTATACAGGGATTTTGTCGCAAATTACTGGGACCTCGCATCCGGCAAATTGATTCGATCCTTCAGTATCGAGCCTGAGAAATATCCTTTCCGACTCTTCGAACACAATGACGACGGAAGGATTATTTTGAGGGGGGACCGCAATGACATCCTTAATTTATGGGATTTTCAAACAGGCAGGCTGCTCAGTTCGCATCCTGTCGAAAACCTCTTCGTGGAATACGTGCTCAACCCGCGGATAGCCGTCAGCCTCAAGAAGGACGGGACGCTCAGCCTGCATGACCCCTGGACCGGAAAAGCCACATCATCTCTGGGCCGGCACGCACTGCCGGTGACAGATATTTACGAAACCGGCAATAAACTTCTGGTAGTCAGCAACAAGTCCGAGTTTAAGTTATGGGACTGGCCCGCACGGAAATTGATCGCTCAGTTCAATGAACAGAAATATGAATTGAACAGAATACTCATGCCGTTCAATGAGACCGATGACTTAATTGAAGTGATCGGCGAGAGAGTAATCAAGGTTCGCCGGCCGGGCGATTACATCGAAGTCGCCAGCCGTGTCGAACCTGCGGGCAAAATAATAATATTCGGCCGGACGATGAGAGGCGACCGTCTTCTGACGGGCAACGATCAGGGAGAGCTGGCGGCATATCAGCTTCCGAATCTGAGGGAGATCACCCGATTCAAAGCGCATGAGAGCTGGCTCAATTCGCTGTGTCTGCTCGATCGGGAAAGGATGCTGCTGACTGTCGGAAGAGACGGAAAGATGAAGGTGCTGGATGCGCAGACCTTTCAGGAGTTAGGCAGTGCAAGAGGACATGGCGGCGAAGGTTTCGGGGCAAGTCCTTATCAATCGACAAAACTATTCACCACTTTCGGAAATGATCGAACGGCACGGGTCTGGGACGCCGACAGATTGATTCAACCCGAAACAGTCAGAGCCAATGACGGATGGGTCTTCAGCGTCCGGTTTTCGCCTGACGGCCGGCGGCTGGCGACGGCGGGAAAGGATGGACTGACACGCATATGGGACGTCGGGACGGGCCGATTACTTCACAAACTTGCGGGTCACGAGGGCATGGTTTTCGAGGCGGCCTTCTCACCCGATGGGCGTCTGATTGCCACCGCCGGCGAGGATCGCAAAGCAAGGATCTGGGATTCGCGCTCGGGCGCTCAACTTCAACTGCTGGCCGGCCATAAATTGCAGATTCACTGTCTCGCATTTTCCCCGGATGGAAAGAGACTCGCTACGGTGAGTGACGATCAGACTCTCAAAATCTGGGATGTCGCCACCGGGTTTGAAACCGCCAGCCTGAAAGCCCACTCCAATCAAATATACTCGATTGCCTTCTCGCCGGATGGCGGTAAATTTGCAACCGGCAGCCTCGACAATACGATCAGGCTCTGGGATACGAATACATTGAAAACTCTCGGTACACTCGCCGGACATACCGGCGCCGTCTGGTCGGTTCAATTCACGCCCGACGGTCGATCGCTTGTTTCAGGCAGCGGGGACAGGACGGCTATCGTCTGGAACCTGGCAAAAAATGAGATTGAGAAAGTCTTCAAAGGACACACCGATGAAGTATTCTCCGTCTCGCTGTCGCCCGACGGACGACGTCTCGCCACAGGCAGTCGCGACAAGTCAGTCAGAATCTGGGATACGGCTACGGGCTTAGAGCTGCTCAAACTGAAGCTGCATACCGATCAGGTCTGGTCGGTCGCCTTCTCGCCTGACGGCGACACATTGGTCTCCGGAAGCTGGGATCGAACCGCCCGTCTGTATCGCGCATCATCAGTGGAAGAGGTCGAACGGAAAATCAGATTCCGCACACTGTTTCGCTGACACCGCCACTGGTTCACAAATCCCCGGCCAACCGAATGTAAAATTTTTGTCTCAGCGGAAATGCCATTAATTC
>CALBSU010000789.1 GCA_937967285.1 uncultured Acidobacteriota bacterium | reverse complement strand
GCGACCTCCTTCGAGACCTGATAGTGAGCGTCGGCATAGCGTGCGATGTTCGACTGATGCGTCACGCAGAGGACCTGATTGGTCGACGCCAGGCGTTTGAGCCGCTGGCCGACCGCATCGGCCACTTTTCCGCCGATCCCGGCGTCGATCTCATCGAAGATCAGCGTGCGCGGGAACTGCGATGGCGCGGTGATCGTCTTGAGTACCAGCATGAGGCGCGAAAGCTCGCCGCCGGATGCAACCGAGCTGATCGGCCGTAGATCCTCGCCTGGATTGGCAGAGAAGTGAAACTCGACGCCCTCGAAGCCGGACCGCCTGACGGGGCGCTCGCAGGAACCGAGGAGCTGCTCGATCCGCTCAGTCCAGCCGCCGCGAACGGGTTCTGGAAAGAGTATCTCGAACCGCGCGGCGCCGAGCGCGACATCGGCCAGCTCTCCAGCTATCGCCTTTTCGAACTTTCTGGCGGCGGTCTTTCGCGCGCGGCTGACGGCGGAGGCGGCGGATGCGTAATTTTCATAGAGCTGCCCGATCTTGCCTGTCAGCTCGCGCCCCTGCTCTTCACTGCGCATGAGCGCCTCCCTGCGTTCGGCCAGCTCCTCGCCCAGCGCTACCAGTTCGGCCACTGATTTGCCGTATTTGCGCTTCAGACGGTCGATCTCAGCCAGCCTGTCCTCAACCTCCCGCAGACGTTCCGGCGAGGCGTTGATGTCCTCAAGATAGTCGCGCAGGGACCAGGCTACGTCATCGACGACGGCCTTGGTCGAATCGAGCTGTTCGAGATGCTGGGAGAACCGCGAATCGATGCCGGCCAGGTCCGAGAGCCTGCGCCGGACGGCGCCGAGCTGCGTCTGGACCGAAGATTCGTCGTCGTAGAGGAGCGAAAACGCCTCGCCGCAGAGCGTCGCCAGCTTTTCGGCATTGGCGAGCCGGTTCCTCTCGTCGCCGAGGCGCGAGTCCTCGTCCGGAGCGAGCCCCGCACCGCGGATCTCGGCGATCTGAAAATCGAGGATGTCGATCGACTGGAGCCGGTCCGATTCGGACTGCCTGATGGCTTCGAGCGTCCGGACGGCTTCGGTCAGCTCCTCCCAGGCGCGCACCATTCGAGCGCGATCTATTCCGGCGAACCCGTCCAGCAGATTGAGATGAGCCTCTGGCGAGAGCAGGCTCTGCTGATCTCCCTGCCCGTGAATGTCGATGACGTGCGGCTGGATGGACTTGAGCAGCGCCGTCGTTCCCGTCCGCCCGTTGACGAAGATGCGCCCCCTGCCCGTCTGGCCCAGTTCGCGCCTGATGACCAGCTCTTCGCCGTCCATTCCCGCCTCCTCGAGCAGCGCCAGCAGCGGAGTATTGCCCTGCGTCTCGAAGATCCCCTCGACGAAGGCCCTCTCGGCCCCCGTCCTGATCATGTCCGTCGATCCCTTCTCTCCCAGAAGCAGCCCCAGGGCGTCGATGATGATCGATTTGCCGCTCCCGGTCTCCCCGCTCAGGACGTTCAGGCCCGATCGAAAATCGACCTGCAATTCGTCTATGACGGCAAAATTTACGATATTCAGGAATTTGAGCATCCGTTCACCCGTCTTCATTATCGGGCAGCCTAGGGGACGGCGGGTTTATCGCCGCGCAGGCCCCGGCAGCCTGAAAAAGATTTACGCAACCTTCAATCGGGATTATACTTGTCCGCATCGCTGAACGAACAGATTATTAGCATGATCGGACGGAAAAAAGGAAGGATCAGGGAGATCCCCGGAGCCGAAATGCGTTAGCGGTATCAGATCGATCGACAGCGGGCGAAGGCGGGTATGAGATCCGGAACTTAACATCACATAATTCGGGAGGAGACAATCAATGGCATCATTCAACAAGATCATCATAGTGGGATACCTCGGCAGGGACCCGGAGATGCGCTACACGCCGCAGGGGACCGCGGTCTGCAACTTCTCGATCGCGACAACAGAGAAGCGGCGCGACAAAGCCGGCGACAACCAGGATGTGACGACCTGGTTCCGCGTCAATGCGTGGAACAAGCTGGCGGAGCTGGCCAATCAGTATCTGTCGAAGGGAAAGCAGGTCTATGTCGAGGGCCGGCTGAGGCAGGACGAGTACACCGACAGGGACGGCAATCGGCGCCAGACGCTCGAGGTGACAGCGACGGAGATCCACTTCCTGAGCCCGCGCGACGGAGGCCAGTCGGGCGGAGGATTCGACGCTCCGATGGACGACCGGTCGTCCGCGCCGCCTTCCGGCGACGATGAAATCCCCTTCTGAATCATCGACTTAACGGGCAATGTCGGCGCGCCGACATTGCCCGACTTCAGCCACCCCCCTCGACCACGCCGATCAGCCTGAACTTGCGATACCTGTGATCGAGCCTCTCTTTGACCGAGAGCTGCTTCGAGAGTTTGAGTGATTCGACGAGCGACTGATCGAGCAGTCTCGCGGCTTCGTCCCAGTCGGTATGAGCGCCGCCCGGCGGCTCGGGAACGATAGCATCGACGACTCCGAGCCTGAGCAGATCGGGCGCGGTCAGCTTGAGGCTGGCCGCGGCACGCGAAGCCATGGCCGCATCCTTCCACAGGATGGCGGCGCAGCCTTCGGGAGAGATGACGGAATAGACGCCGTTCTCGAGGATATTGACTGAGTCCCCGACGCCGATTGCCAGAGCGCCGCCGGAACCTCCCTCGCCGGTGATCGTCACGATGACGGGAACTTTGAGCCGCGCCATCTCGCGCAGGTTGACGGCGATCGCCTCGGCCTGGCCGCGCTCCTCCGCGTCTATCCCGGGGTAGGCGCCCGGCGTATCGATCAGGGTGAAGACGGGCCGGTCGAACTTCTCGGCCAGCTTCATGATCCGCAGGGCTTTGCGATATCCGTCGGGCTTGGGCATTCCGAAATTGCGCGACTGCCGCTCCTTGACGTCCCTGCCCTTCTGGTGGGCGATGACGGCCACGGGCTGGTCGTGAAAGCGCGCCATCCCGCAGACGATGGCGCGGTCGTCCATATATTTCCGGTCGCCGTGAAGCTCATGGAAGTCCGTGAAGATGCGCTCGATGAAGTCGAGGGCATACGGGCGCTTGTCGTGTCTGGCCAGCTGCACGCGGGCCATGACCTCTTCCGGCGTCTGCCCCTGTGTCTGTTGAATCTGCATATTCTGTCACCTCGATTTTTCGAGCGTCATTCTCCCACAATCAACTCGACCTTCCAATAGCGCGAGATCTTCTCGATCGATTCGATCATCTCGGTCGAGACATCGAGCCGCGTGAACTGGTGCGGCTGGAGTCTGACGTCGAGGCCGTTATTGAGCGAGAGGTCGAAGTAGACGGCGGTATTGCCGGGGTGTGCCGCCGCGAGCTCGCTGAACACCTCGAGCCCCTCCCGCGTGACTGCGTCCTCAGGGATCTTGAGGATGATCGCGCGGGCCGCGCGGGCTCGAGCCTTCTCGAGCTGCTGAATCTCGCCGGCGATGATCGTGGCGGCTCCGTCGTCTGAGAGTTCGAGCTTTCCCTTGACCAGGACCACGGTATCGGCCTGGAGCAGCGATTTAAACTTGTTGTACTGCTCGGGCCAGCAGACGATCTTGACCGATCCGAACTGGTCCTCGAGCCGGAAGAGGGCGAAGCGGTCGCCCTTCTTGGTGGTCCTGACGGCCAGATCGACGATCAGGCCTCCCATGGCCACCTGATCTCCGTGGTCGCGTTCGGCGATATTGCCGCTGTCGCAGCCTGAGAGTCCGCGGATCGAATCGGCGTACTCCTCGAGCGGATGGCCGCTGACGTAGAAGCCGAGGGCCTCTTTCTCGAATGCGAGCGACTCCTTGCGCGACCAGGGGGGCGTATCCGGCAGCAGTTCGGCTTCGGCCTGACCGCCCGAGGCCTCCTCGAAGGCGGCGAAGAGCCCTCCCTGGCCTGAGTCTCTGTCGCGCTGGGCCTTTGCGCCGGCCTCGATGGCCCTGTCGAGAACGGTTATCAGAGCCGCTCTGTTCGGGCTGACTGAGTCGAAGGCGCCGGCCTTGGTCAGCGATTCGAGGACGCGCCGGTTGACGGCCTTCTGATCGACGCGTTCGGCGAAGTCGAAGATCGAGGTGAAAGCGCCGCCTTCGTCGCGCGCGCCGAGGATCAGGTGAACCGCAGAGGATCCTATCCCCTTGATGGCCGCCAGCCCGAACCGGATCGCACCGTTGACGGGAGTGAAGCCCTCGTGGCTGGAGTTGATGTCAGGAGGCAGCAGCTCGATCCCGAAGAGCTTCATCTCGCTGACGTACCGGGCCACCTTCTCAGTGTTGGTGATTTCGTTCGAGAGGACCGCGGCGTAGAAATGCGCGGGGTAGTGGGCCTTGAGCCATGCGGTCTGGTAGGCCAGATAGGCATAGGCGAAGGAGTGCGAGCGGTTGAACCCGTAGTCGGCGAACTGCGCCATGAGGTGGAAGATCCGCTCGGCCTTGTCCTTCGAGATCCCGCGCTCGACGGCGCCCTTGACGAACTTCTCCTCGTGGAGGGCCATCTCCTCCTTCTTCTTCTTACCCATCGCGCGGCGCATCAGATCCGCCTCGCCGAGCGAGTAGCCCGCCAGTGCCTGTGCGAGCTGCATGATCTGTTCCTGGTAGACGAGCACGCCGTAGGTGTTCTCGAGGATATCCTTCATCTGCGGGACGATGTACTGGACCTTCTTGCGTCCGTGCCGGCGGTCGATGAAGTCGTCGACCATGCCTCCGTCTAGCGGGCCCGGGCGATAAAGGGCGTTGAGCGCCGAGAGATCCTCGAGGCTCTCGGGTTTGAGCTTGCGACAGATCTCGACCATCCCCGAACTCTCGAACTGAAAGACGGCGTTGAGCAGTCCGTCGGAGAAGAGTTTGAGAGCCTTCTCGTCGTTGAGAGGAATCCCCGCCAGGTCGGGGCGCTCGCCCTGTTCGCGTTCGATCGACTTGAGGCAGTCCTCGATGATCGTCAGCGTGGTCAGCGCCAGGAAGTCCATCTTGAGCATGCCGGTCTTTTCGAGGTCTGCCATGACGAACTGAGTCGTCAGTTCGTCGTTCTGGCTCCTGCAGACCGGCACCAGCTCATAGATCGGCTTGGGAGAGATGACGACGCCGGCGGCGTGAACGGAGGTATGGCGCGCGCAGCCCTCGAGCTTGCGCCCGATCTCTATCAGCTCGGCCACCTGTTCGTTGTTGTCGATGAGGCTGCTCAGGTCCGGGTTCTGCTTGATCGCGTCGTCGATCGAGACGTTGCGGCCGCGGACCGGCGGGGGAATCATCTTGGCGACCTTCTCGACCTCGGAATATGGCATCTCGAGGGCGCGGCCGACATCCTTGATGACAGCCTTCGAGGCCATCGTCCCGAAGGTGATGATCTGGGCGACATTCTGCCGGCCGTAGAGGTCGCTGACGTAATTGATCACGTCCGACCGGCCACGGACGCAGAAATCGACGTCGATATCGGGCATCGTGACGCGCTCGGGATTGAGGAACCGCTCGAAGAGCAGGTCGTACTGGAGCGGATCGACGTCCGTGATCTTCATGCAGTAGGCGACCAGGCTGCCGGCGGCCGAGCCGCGTCCCGGCCCGACCGGGATCCCCTTGTCTCGCGCGTAGCGGATGAAGTCCCAGACGATCAGGAAGTATCCGGTGTAGCCCATCCGTTTGATGGTCTCGATCTCGTGTGTCAGCCTCTCGCGGTACTTCGACAGCGGCTGCCTCAGCGATCCGCTCGATTCCAGGCTGGCCCAGACCTCGCGCAGTCGCTCCTCGAACCCGTCCCAGCTGACCTTTTCAAAATAGCTCTCGATCGTGAAGCCTTCGGGGACGGGGTAGAGCGGGACCTGATCGATCGATTTCGGGAAGACCAGATCGCACTTCTCAGCGATCTCGAGGGTCTTCAGCAGGAGGTCGGGCTCCTCGCCGAATGTCTCCCACATCTCCTCGGCGCTCCGGAAATAGTAGTTCGGCGAGCCGTAGGTCAGCCTGTTCGGGTCGTTGATCGTCTTTCCGGTCCCGATGCAGAGCAGCGTATCGTGAGCCTTGACGTCCGAGCTCATCAGGTAATGTGAGTCGTTGGTCGCGACGAGCGGAATTCCCGTCTTCTTCGACAGCTCGACCAGCGGCTTGCGGATCCGCTTCTGCGCGTCGAGCCCGTGCTCCTGTATCTCAAGATAGTAGTTGCCCTTGCCGAGAATCTCCTCGAACTCGAGCGAGGCGCGGGCGGCCTCGTCGAACTTGTCGCGCAGCAGCAGGGAAGGCGGGACCCCGCTGATGCAGGCCGAAAGTCCGATCAGCCCCTCGCTGTGCTCGGCCAGGATCTCCCTGTCGATCCGCGGCTTACGCCAGAACCCTTCGATGAAGGCGTAGGACGAGAGCTTGACCAGGTTGTGATATCCCTGCAGGTTCTTCGCCAGCAGCACGATATGATTGGTCGCTTTCTCGCCCGGCTCGAGATCTCCCGCGCCCTTTTCGTGCCGGCTTCCGCGCGAAATATAGGCCTCGATCCCGATGATCGGCTTGACGCCCTCGGCCCGCATCTTGTGATAGAACCCAAGAGCGCCGTAAAGATTCCCGTGATCGGTGATCGCCACCGCGGGCATCTTCAGCTCCGCCGCCCTCTTCGCCAGCGGACCGATCTTTATCGCCCCATCCAGCAGGCTGTAGTCCGTATGCAGATGCAGATGTACAAATTGCTTATTTTCAGCCATATGTAAACGATTAACTGAGCTTCATGCTTAAAGCATGGGTCTTAAACCGAATGCTTAACCATGGCTCTTATGTTTTAAGCGCTTTAAGCCAATTAAACAGACCGTTTAAGCGCATTAAGACTTTATTTTACTTATGCTTACTCCCATTCGATGGTGCTCGGGGGTTTCGAGCTGATATCGTAGACGACGCGATTGATGCCGCGGACCTCGCTGACGATGCGCCGGCTGATATTCTCGAGTACGTCGTAGGGGAGTTTCGCCCAGTCGGCGGTCATGCCGTCCTGGCTCTCAACGGCGCGGATGGCGATGACCTTCTCATAGGTCCTGCTGTCTCCCATGACGCCGACTGTATGAATGGGAAGGAGGACGGCGAAGGCCTGCCAGAGGCTGTTGTAGAGTCCGGCGCGCTTGATCTCTTCGAGGACGATGTGGTCTGCCTCCTGGAGGAGCGAGACTCGCGATTCGTCGATCGGCCCGACGATCCTGACGGCGAGTCCGGGGCCCGGGAATGGCTGACGTTCGATGAGGGCCGCGGGCAGTCCTAGTTCCCTGCCGACGGCGCGGACCTCATCCTTGAAGAGCTCGCGCAGGGGTTCGACCAGCTTGAGATGCATCTTTTCGGGGAGTCCGCCGACATTGTGATGGCTCTTGATGACCGCCGACGGCCCCTTGACCGAGACGGATTCGATGACGTCGGGGTAGAGCGTGCCCTGAACGAGGAAGTCGATCTGACCGAGCTTCGCGGCCTCTTCCTGAAAGACCTCGATGAATTCGCCGCCGATAATCTTGCGTTTGCGTTCCGGATCCTCGACGCCGCGCAGAGCCTGCAGAAAGCGTTCGCCGGCGGCGACGCCTTTGACATTCAGCCCGCCGTAATCACGAAAAGCCTCGAGCACCTTCTCGAACTCGTTTTTCCTGAGCAGACCGTTGTCGACGAAGATGCAGGTCTGACGGTCACCGATCGCGCGGGCGACGAGTGCCGCGGCGACTGAGGAGTCGACGCCGCCCGAGAGCCCGCAGACCGCATGCCCGTCGCCGATCTGCTGGCGGATCCGGTCGATCGTCGCCTCGATGAACGATCTGGGAGTCCAGTCGTCGGTGGCGCCGCATATCCGATGCACGAAATTGCTCAGCACCTGCCTGCCGTCCGGGGTATGCGCGACTTCAGGATGGAACTGGAGGCCGTACAGGCCCCGTTCCGTGTTCTCGACCGCTCCAAGCGCGCTCTCGGTGCTGGCCACGACCTCGAAACCGGGGGGCGGAACCGTGACATGGTCTCCGTGGCTCATCCAGACCGGGAAGTCCTCAGGAAGGCCTTCAAGCAGCCTCCCCGAAGCCGCCCTGTGGACCTGCGCCGCGCCGTATTCGCGCCGGCTCGAGGGCTCGACCTTCCCGCCGAGAAAATAGCTGAGCAACTGCAGACCGTAGCAGATTCCGAGCACCGGAATCCCCAGATCCAGCACATCCGAAGTACAGTGCGGAGCGCCCTCCTCGTAGACCGAACTGGGTCCGCCGGAGAGGATGATCCCGATCGGCCTGAGGTTTTTCAGCTCATCGACGGGTTTGTTGTAGGGGTGAATTTCGCAGTAGACCCCGAGTTCCCTCACCCGCCGCGCTATCAATTGCGTGTATTGGGATCCGAAATCGAGTATGACGATGGTTTCGAACGAAGAAGACACCGCGCTCTCCTTTTGCATATGCCGGATTATTTAAGGAATAGAAGGCAGTATACGTGAGCGGACGGTTCAAGCCAACCAGGCTTAAAAATTAAACGCCAGGGGATTTAAACGCCAAGGCGCCAAGAAAGCCAAGATTTTTAGGGGAATTAAATTCGCGTCGTCATGCAAAGTGTGTTTACCGTGCGTGATTTTCACTCGATCATCCATCAGACTAATTACATCCTTGGCTTTCTTGGCGCCTTGGCGTTCAAATCCCCGTCACGTTGCGACGACATCATTCCTTTGGCGTTGAGCGGCGACCGCGGCTGAAGAAACCGATCAGTTTATTGAGAGGGCCGTGAATGGCGTAGATCGACGCCAGCGCCAGAAGCACCCACTGGGAGTAGAACCAGATACCGGCGACCAGCAGCGAGAGAGCGGGGATGATAAAGAATGGTTTATTGCTGCGGAGGCCGAACTCCTTGAAGCTGGTGTACCTGATCGTGCTGACCATGAGGATCGCCAGCAGCGCCATCCCTATCAGCAGGGCGAGACTGAAGTTGTGTGCGTCGGTCGCAGAATAGGTCGAGACGGGGCGCGGCGTGAAATGAATCAGAGCGGCCAGAGTGCCGGCCGCGGCCGGAATCGGAAGCCCGACGAAGTAGCGCTTGTCGAGTTTCGGCGTCATCTCCCCCTGGGAGAATCTCGGCGATCGGGCCATGACGTTGAACCTGGCCAGTCGCAGCGCCCCGCAGATCAGAAAGAAGAAGGATATCGCCCAGCCCAGGCGATCGAGACCGGGGATCGAGCCGTATCCCCAGGTGTAGGCGAGAACGGCCGGAGCGATTCCGAAACTGAGCACATCGGCAATGCTGTCGAGTTCGACGCCGAACTCGCTGGTCGTCCGCGTCATGCGCGCGATCCGGCCGTCCAGATTGTCGAGCAGCACGGCATAGCCGATGGCCTTCGCTCCGTTGTCGAAGAATTGAAGGGCCACATCGATATCGGGCAGGGCCTGATATCCCTTGACGGAGTTGATCACGGCGTAGAACCCGCACAGGATGTTGCCGATCGTGAAGGCGCTCGGCACGATGTAGATCCCCTTCCGGATTCCCTTGCGCTGAGGGTTCTGTTCCATCTCCTCCCGTTCGTCACTCATCCGATCACCTCCCCGATGACGCTCTCGCCGCCTTTGACGCGATCGCCCTTCCTGACCGTGACCCGGACATTCGACGGCAGGTCGATATCCACCCTCGAACCGAATTTGATCAGCCCGACGCGTTCCCCACGCTCGACCTGATCGCCTTCGCCCTTCCAGAAGACTATCCGCCGCGCAATCAACCCCGCAATCTGCTTGTAAACAACCCGGACATTCTCGTTCTCGGTCGTGACCACATTCTGTTCGTTTTCGATCGATGCGCGCTCGATGTTCGCGACCAGGAACTTGCCCGGCCTGTATTCGGTCTTCACGATCCGCCCGCCGATCGGCGACCGGTTGACATGCACGTCGAATACGGACAGGAAGATGCTGACCATCGTCCCGCCCTCATCTTTCGGCCTGACCACCACCACCAGCCCGTCGGCCGGCGAGACGATAAGCCCCTCTCCCTGCGGTATCTCCCTCTCGGGATTCCTGAAGAACCAGGCCACAAACAACGCCAGCAGCAATAGTATCCCCGAGATCACATAAGATCCGGGTATCCAGGACATAGTCAGTATTATCACCGCCACTATCACCAGCGGAACGATGAATGCATAAGCATCGCGGAGCAACCAGTTACCTCCATATGTGTGCGCGGAGCTGCACGTCCGCACCAATTTCGACTTCCCTCCCGGGCAAGCCGTCAATTCCGGATCGTTATCAGACCCATATTACAGTACTGAAGAAATAATTTGAGATACGGCAGGTATTATGCACCAAAGAAAACGGGAACACATACGCGTGTTCCCGTT